>CAZDJL010000102.1:0-5117 GCA_964505745.1 uncultured Desulfovibrionaceae bacterium
GCCGTGGCGATTCGCGGCAGCAACAAGGAGGGACCTTTCGGCGCATTTTGCGCTTTGCCCTGCAGGCGAAGCCCTTTGCTTCTTTATGCAGCTCAGCGGCCCTGCGGAACTCCCCGCCTGCGGGCCAGGCAACGCCGCCAAAACACCTTGAACGCCTGAAAAACCCGCGCCTTACACCCGGTTTCACATAGAAAGTACAGAAACGCAAAAAAGCCTGGCGGAATTTCCGCCAGGGCTTTTTCAAAAAGTTTGAAAAAAACTACTTCACCAGTTTGAACGTATTGAAAAATTCTTCGGGAGAAAGACGGGACTCCTCGTCAACCGGAGCCCGGTAGGCCAGCATATATTCGTCCCCTCCGCGGCGAATGAACCTGAATGCGAAAATATATTTTTCCCCGCCAACCAGAAGGCCATAGTAAATATCCTTCTGATGATAGCCGTTTCGTTCGCTGTCTTCTTCCTTGATCTTGGTAAAGCCGAAATCTTCACTCATCGGAACCTGCGTGGAAATAACCGCAGCCATCACCGCCCCTCTGGTGGCGGCGTCCTGCTCCCAGAAACTGGGCGCGTCCGGAGTGCGGTAGTAATTCAAATACAAGGCCGTCAGCTCAATATCGCCAATTTTGGAAACATGCTTCATGACCTTATAGTTCATTTCCTTGGGCTTATATCGCTCAAAAGGCAGGTCAACCGGGTTGAGCATGCCAATGGTAAAATTGCCGTCCTGATAGAACTGCTCGTTCAGGCGTATTTTTCCTTCGGCGTATGCGGGCTGGGCCGCAATCAGAACAAACAGAAATACGCAAAAGATCAAAAATTTAAGTTTGCCCATCAACAATCTCCCAGAGTTATTTAAAATTATTGCAGGCGCACTCTGGCCGAGCCGTCAGGGGCGCTGAGCACCCGCACCCGGTCGCCAACTGCGAGAATTTCCGATTTGTCGATTTCCTGCACAACAACAATAGTCCTTCCGCCATCCAGCTCAACCATTATTTCCTGAGCAGCTTTCGTGCGCACCGCCTTTTCAATGCCCGTTCCTGCCAACGCACCCGCCAAAGCGCCTCCGGCCACAGTGAAAATCCTGCCCGAGCCGCCTCCAAAGGCAGAGCCCAAAATGCCGCCCACAATACCGCCGGTAAGCGTGCCCAGCCCATCCGGGTCATCCTCAATCAGGGCATCGTTCAGTTGCTTTATAACGCCCAACTCAACCGTCATGGGCTCCCGCGCTTCATAACGGCTGTAAGAAGAGCCCGTTTGCGAAGCGCACGCGGAAAGCATAAGCACAACAGCCAGCAAAGCAAATAATTTGGTTTTATGGAGCATAAAACATCCCGAACTGTGGATTTACAAGTTTTAAAACAGATACACGGCAAAGCCGGCAGTAAAGAATGAAAAGAAACAGTTATACTGGCTTTATACAGAACTTTAGCGTGCTAGGCAAGTTCCCGTAAACAAAAAACGGTTTTAAAAGTATACGATAAATGGTATTTTCAAGCTGGCGGCAAACCTACCCGCCAGCCCCATAAGGCTGCCCGAAGAGTCCGCCCTCGCATAACCGGCTTTTTACGGCGTTTCGCGCCTTCTGCCGGAAAAGAGTATAAAACAGGGCTTTCTCTCTGGCCTTGCGATTTTTCCATTTCACAAGCAACTGTAAGGTTTCAAAGCAGATTGATGCAAAAAAGCAAGCTCACTGTCATTCATGCCGCCGACCTGCACCTCGGCGCTCCCTTCAAAGGAATCGGCGCATCGTCCGGAGGAGGCTTTTTCCCTTCCGAGCTGAAAGACACGCTGGTGCAGGCCCCTTATGCCGCGCTTGACCGCCTCGTCCGCCTATGCCTTGAAATCAGGCCGCACGCGCTGCTTCTTGCCGGCGATTTATACAACCCCGAATGCGGAGGCCTGAAAAGCCTGAACGCGCTTAAACAGGCCTGCCAAAGGCTTGAGCAGGGGGGCGTTCCAGTGCTGATGATTCACGGCAACCATGATGCCGCAAACCTTCAGCCAAGCTGGACCTGGCCAGACAATGTGCACATCTTCCGGGCCGATCAGGCGGAATCCGTGCCCCTTCTTTCAAAAAAAGGCCTCATCAGCCTGGGCGCCCCCATTGGCGAAGAACAGGCTCCGGGCCCGGATGCGGATTGCCTTGCCATAATTCACGGAATAAGCCACGCACAGGAAAAAGTCAGTGAAAATTTAAGCCTGGCGGTAAGCGGGCATGTTAAAAAAATCGCCGCATCACTCCCCGGCTCTGCCTGGAAAATCGGCCTGCTTCATTGCGCTGTGGGCGAAAAGGCCTCGGAAGGAGAGAAACCTTACGCTCCGTGCAGCATGGAAGACCTCGCCCAGACGCCGGTAGACTACTGGGCGCTGGGGCACATTCACAAACGCGGCATGGTCACGCAAAACCCGCTCGCCTGGTATAGCGGAAATTCCCAGGGCATGCACATCAACGAAACCGGCCCCAAGGGCTGCCTGATTGTAAATTTTGCGCCGGGCCTGAACCCGGAAGCAAGTTTCCGCAGCCTGGCCAATGTTGAATGGCACCAGCTGGACTACACAGCGTCCCAAAACGCAAGCCTCAGCGCCCTGCAGGAAGATTTGCTGAACCTGTCTGTAAAGCGGGCTGCGGAACGCGCCGAAGCAAAGCTGAAAGGCCTGGTTATACGCTTGCGAATCAAGGGGCGCACCGGGCTTGACGGCTGGCTGAGGGAAAAGGGGAACGAACTTCAGGCCCAAATCCAGTCTGCCCTGAACTCTGCCCCAAATGACGCTCTCCCCTTTGTATGGATAAAGGATATCATCATAGAAACCAGCCCGGCCCTGGATTTGGAAAAAGCCCTGGCCAGCCCCGGCCTTGTGGGTGAAACGCTCAACCGGATCGCCGCTGCCCAGGCCAGCGTGGTTCACTCCGGCAAGACTTCGGACGAACTGCTTGGCGACAATATCAGCCCTTTGGGCAAGCTGTATAATTCAGCAGCCCTCCGCCAGGCCGGAATACAGCCCCCCGAACCAGCCGCCCTGGCCGAATTGCTGGCGGAAGCGGGCTGGCTGTGCGCCGACCTCCTCAAGGCCGAAGACGCCGCCCCCGCGCAGGAACAGCTTGGCGCAGAAACAGGGAACGGCGAATAGTCATGCGCATAGAAGCACTGAATATCAGCGGGTTTGGATTGTTTTCCAATTTGCGCGCCCAAGG
This sequence comes from uncultured Desulfovibrionaceae bacterium, assembly GCA_964505745.1. Lineage (GTDB taxonomy): Bacteria > Desulfobacterota > Desulfovibrionia > Desulfovibrionales > Desulfovibrionaceae > RGIG1962. The sequence goes on from CAZDJL010000102.1 coordinate 3,194, forward strand.
CCTGGCCCCGGGACTGAACCTGTTCGTGGGCGATAATGAAGCGGGTAAAAGCACCTTTCTCGAATTTCTGCGCAATGCCATGTTCGGCTACCCCACCGGAGCCGGCAGCAGAACCTATGTGAAGCATCCCGTTCCGCCCGGCGCAAAGGCCGGGGGAAGCCTTCTTTTACGCCTGGATGACGGCCGGTTGTGGGAGCTTTTCTGGCAGCCCAAAACCCGTTCCGGAATGCAGACCCTTTTCGCGCAGGGGCAGGACGGCCCAAGCCAGCTTGATATCGGCCTGTACAGACAAATTTGCGCAGAAATGACCCGCCAGCTGTACGCTTCCGTATACGGTTTTTCCCTTGAAGAATTACAAAGGCTCTCCAGCCTGGAAGACGACGCCAGAGTCTCGTCCCTGCTTTATGGGGCCAGTTTCGGCCTGGGCGATGTTTCCCTTCCGGAAATAATAAAAAACCTTGAAAAGCAAAGGGACGACATTTGGCTGGCCAAAGGGGAAAAGCGGCTGAATTCCCTGCTCGTTGGCCTTAAGGAAATAGAACGCAAAATTCAGGCCAAACAGGAACATTTGCCCCTGTTCAACCAGCTGAAGGCCCGGCTTGAAGCGCTAAAGGCAGAAATTGGAAAAAACCAGGCCGGGCTTGATTCTATCCGGGCAAGCATCGCCGTGAACAACGACCTGGGCAAAATCAAAGCCCAGCTTCCGGAGCTGGAGGCAATAAAGAAAGAGCTGCGCGCACTTGGCGCACAAGAAATTTCCCCGGAAACGGAACGTTTTTTCGCTGAAAACAGCCTTGAAAAACTGAAAAGCTGGGAAAAGAAAGCAGGCGAGCTTCAGCACAATCTGAACAATATCAGCCGTGAGCAGGCGGAGCTCGCCCTCGAGCTGGTCCTCGACCCGTCCACAGCCTCAATATTGGCGGCAGAAGGGGATATCCAGTCCTTACAGGAAGAAAAGGGCCGCTATCACGCAGATGAGGGTGAGCTTGAAAGAGTGCTGGCCAGCCTGGGCAGCCTGAGTGCCCACCCTGCCTTCGCGGGCCTGTTTGACCAAGAAACCAAAGAAAACTCCAAGCTGCTCTCGGCCCGGCTAAGCCACGTCATGAAGCAGGCCCAGGAGCTTTTTTCCATTGCGGCTGAATGGGAAATGCTCGCCCAATCGCCGGACAGGCATTCCGCCCAAAATCTGAACGGCGGCCGTCATACGGGCCCCGGAATGCTGCTGAACCCCGGAAACCCCGCCCTGCTTCTTCTGGGCATGGGGGCGGCAGCGGCTTTAGGCTACGGGCTGTATACCTCTGTGACGGACTCGTTCTGGATCGTGGCCGGAACGGCCGCGATATGGGCCGGATTATTCGGAATATTCATCAAGGCGCGCAATATCCGGGCTAAACAGGACCAGGAGCTGGAGTTGCAGGAAGACAGGCAGACCAGACTGTCCGAACTTATATCAAGGGCAAGGCCCCTTTTAAGCGCATTGAAGCCTCTTCTTATTCAGGCGGCAGAGCACCCGGACAATATTGAGACGCGAGCCCCCACTATGGAAGGCGGCTCTTCCGCCGGGCATGGCGTAGTGTCCTATTGGCTTCAAAAACTCACCCCGGCAAAGTGCCTTGAGCTGGAAAGTCTTTTGATGGAGTGGCACGGCCGCCTGCCAGGCCTGCTGGAACGAAAATTCAGGCTTGAAAGCGGTTTGCAGGAACTTGAGGGAAAAGCCGCCGCCCTGTCCGCCCGGATTTTTCCTGGTTTTGAAGAAGCGCCCAGCTCTTTTTCCGGCAACTTGCAATTGCTGTCACAGGCTCTTGAAAAAGCAAGGAAAGAGCAGCTTGCGGAAAACAAAACCAAAGGCCGGCTGGAGGCCCTGGCCAGCCAGCAGCAGGAAACTCTGGCCGCTTTGCAGGAAACCAAGGAACAGCTCGCTTCC
>CAZDJL010000103.1:0-5085 GCA_964505745.1 uncultured Desulfovibrionaceae bacterium
ATGATTGACGCCCTGGTCGGCATAGGGAACTCAAAATGCCTTGAAGCCGCCCTGAAAAGTAGCGACGAGCACGCTTCTAGGCTTGCTGTGGAAGTGCTGGCCCGGCTTAATGACAAACCGGCCATCGACCTTCTTACCAAAGAATTCTGGAACAAGGACAGAAACACACAGAGAAGCATCGTGGCGCATCTGGTAAATATTTCCGACCCGGACGACACCGAATTTTTCACAAAGATTCTTAACGAAAGTCACGATGGGGACATCATTAAAAGCGCCCTGTTCTATTTTACCAAGCACACTCCTCCCAAGGAAGTCGTTTCGAAAATCAGGGAACTTTTGCAGCACCACTACCCGGATGTTCGCGCGGCCGCTCTGGAAGCTTGCATAGCCATGGGCGGCGAAGAAATTATCAACTATTTCAAGCAACTGCTGAACGCCCAGGATGAAGAGGGCAGAAGCATGGCCGTTATCGCTCTGGGACGCATGGACCTGCACAACAGCTGGCAGATTCTTTGCGAGTGCCTTAATGACCAAAACCCCAAAGTGCGCATGGAGACGCTGAAGGCTCTTGGCAGCCAACCCCCCATCCCACGGGAATACTCGCAAAAAATGCTCGCCCTGATTGACGATCCGGTTCGCGAAGTACGCATTACCCTGATTGAACTTTTAGGAAACAGCAAAAATCCGGAATTCATCAAGCCTCTGCTTAAAGCCCTGGAAGACAGCGATGACTGGGTAAAGGCGCGCGCCATCGAATCCCTCGGGAACATGGATACCGACCAGGTGGTGCCCGAGCTTACCGCCCAGCTTGAAGCGGAAAACCCACTGGTGGCCATCAAGGCGATTGAGGCGCTGGCCAAGATTGGAGGAGAGGCTGCGTTTTCAGCTGTTCTGTCTGTTCTGGAGGGCGGCAATCCCGATTTGCAGAGCCCGGCGGAGGAGGCTCTTGCGGCCATAAGCGAAGGACAGCCGGGGTGACTGCAATGACAAACACGCTCTTCCCCAAAACAGCCTCGGCTCCATTCAGCACCAAGCAGTTCAAAATAACCGATGAGGAATTCATTCAGCTGAGGGACTTTATTTATGAACAAAGCGGAATATACATTGCTGAAAACCGTAAATATCTGGTTGAAAACCGCCTGACCAACCGGCTTAAAGAGCTGAATCTGAAAACATACGGAGAATACTATTATTTCCTGCGTTACGACTCCGCCCGCAAAACCGAGCTGAACCGCCTGTTTGAAGTGGTTACCACCAACGAAACAAGCTTTTTCAGAAACGTGCCCCAGCTGGAAGTGTTCAGAACTCAAATTCTGGCTAAAATTCTCGATGCCCAGCGCAAAGCCGGCCAGAAAAAACTGCGTATCTGGTCAGCCGGGTGCTCTACCGGAGACGAGCCCTACACCCTTTCAATCATTATTCATGAAACGCTTGGGGCCGAGCTTGCATCCTGGGACATAAAAATTACAGCCAACGACCTCTCCGAGTCCGTGCTTGCTGCTGCGCGCCAGGGCATTTATTCCGAATATTCGCTGCGCACCACTCCGCCAAACGTGGTCAGCAAGAATTTCACAAAAGAAGGCAATCTGTTCCGGGTTAACAACAATATAAAAAACCTGATCTCTTTCGGGCAAATAAACCTGAACGACGCCATGCAGCTTCGCAGAGTGGAGCGTTCACACATAGTATTTTGCAGAAACGTGATCATCTACTTTGACGACGACATGAAAAAGCGTGTGATCAACGCTTTTTATGACAATTTGCTCCCTGGTGGCTATTTGGTCATAGGCCATTCGGAATCACTGCACAATATTTCGCGCGCATTCATACCGGAGCACCACGCAGGCGCGATAATTTACAAGAAGCAGTCTTAGGGAACCGCAAAGGCTGGGGAGCGTTTCTGATGACGGCAAAAGTACTGGGAATAGCAAATCAAAAAGGCGGAGTGGGCAAAACGACCACAGCCCTCAGCCTCGCCGCCGCGCTTGCCCGGCAAGGGAAGAAAACGCTGGTTATAGACCTGGACCCGCATTGCTGCGCCTCGGTGCAATTGCGCTATTATCCCGGCGCAGTTGACGGAACCATTTACGACCTGTTCAGCGCTGAACCAGAACAGCCGGAAAACCCATACAGGTATCAAGAATTATGGATGAGAGTCATCAAAACTCCGGAGGATATGGGCTTTGATTTCTGCGCGGCCGCTGTGCATCTGGCAGACCTTGACGGGGACTTGAAAAATATTCCGGGAAAAGGAAATATACTGAATGAGGCTTTGGCTCCGCTCAAATCAAATTACGATTTCATAATTTTGGACTGCCCGCCGCATCTGGGCATTCTTCTGGTGAATGCAATGGTTGCTTCAAATCTTCTGATTGTGCCGATACAGACCGACTTTCTCGCGGTTCACGGCCTGAAGCTGCTGGTGGACACATTGAAAATATTGAACAAGGCCCTGCCCGAACCGCTGGATTTCAGGGCGCTGCCCACTATGTATGACAAAAGGGCCAAGGCCTGCGCCAAAGTTCTCGAACTTTTGCACAACAAGATGGGCGAACGGGTGTTCGGCACAATTATAAGCATGGACACAAAATTCAGAGAGGCGAGTGCTTCCGGCACAGTAATTAACAAGCTGGCCCCGGCCAGCAGAGGAGCCAAGGCATATGAAGCCCTGGCCAGGGAGATATGTGCGTTATGGTAAGTCCACTTGAAGAATATTTCAGCAACCAGGATTTTTCGCCCAATTCAGGGCAGGAAAGCTATACCGCTGCCGAAAAACTGTTTATGCAAAAATACCTTGGCATAAGCGAAGACGACCTCGTGGGCAAAGTTGCGGCGGCTGCAATTCCTGCCATTGCGGAAACGAAGCAGGCCCCGGACAGCGCCCCCGGTTATGTGGAAAAAACTTCGTTCAACCCGGATGTGGCGGAAGAGGAGACCGACGGCCCGACTTTTATAGGAAAGGCGCTTGGCCTGGCTGACGTAAATGAAGCCATACAGACAATAGTGGACAACAATGCGGAAGCAGGCGAGATGCAAGCTCCCTCCCGGGAAACGGCAACACCCCCCGCCGCAGTTCCAGATGCCCCTGAAAGCGATTTCGGGGAACCGGCGGAAGCCTTGCCTGTTGCGGAAGAATCGCTCCCGGCCCTTTTGGAAGAACACAAAACAACTGCAAAGGCAGATGCCTTAGTCCGCGCTGAATATGAGGAAGATAAAAATAAGGAGCCCTCGCTCGAATCGCTTCTCAAGCAAGAAGAATATTGCCAGATGGTGGGCTTTTTCATTGGGGCGCAGGAATTCGTGATTCCAACCATGGGCATGCAGGAAGTCATCCGCTTCGAGGAGCCGGTAAGAATACCCATGGCCCCGGATTTTGTGGAAGGGGTCATCACCTTGCGCGGCAAGGTCACTCCGGTGTTGAACCTGCGCGACATGCTGGTCGTGAACAATACCCCCAGAAAGGACGGCAAATGCATAATAATTTGCAGCCGCCGGGGGCTTCAGTTAGGGTTTGTTGTGGAAAAGATACACACCATGTACATGGTTCCCCAGACAGACCTGGAATGGGGAGTTGAAGCCCAACTGGGAATCAACTCCGACACCGATTTCATTACCGCAATTATGAAATCGGAAGACAGGGAGCGGCTGATAAGCATGGTTTCTGTAGACAAGATCATAGACTTTCTTTTGCGCTAACCTACATAAGGAGAAGGTATGGGCAAACACATACTTATAGTTGACGACTCAAAAACCATCAGAAATCTGGTGGCGTTCATATTAAAAAATGAAGGATATAAAATAACCGCGGCGGAAGACGGCCTGGACGGCCTGGAAAAGCTCTACGCCAACCCGGATATCGACCTGATTATTTCAGACGTCAACATGCCGCGCATGGACGGATTCACTTTCATAAAAACCGTACGCGAACAGGATGCATACAGGGACCTGCCCATAGTGGTGCTTTCCACCGAAGGCCAGGAAAAGGACATTCAAAAAGGAATTACTTTGGGCGCCAACCTGTATATGGTGAAGCCCGCCCAGCCCCAGCAAATGGTAAGAAACATCAAAATGTTGCTTGGCTGAAGCATGCGGGCGGAAAGTGTTTTCCGCCCGGCCCGTATTGCTGAAAGCCGGGCTGCTCTTTAAACACTAAAGAAATTGCGAGTTTGGCCGAAAACCTGTTTGGGGGGGATTACATTACCATATCTCAAATTTCGCTGTAGAATTTATTCCGGGGCAAAACTAAAGAACACGGCCGTCAAATAACCGCTCCCGCCCAAGAGGTACATATGAACCAGGACTTTATGGATTCTGAAATCTTTGCAGATTTTATCATTGAATCAAGAGAACATCTTGAATCAATTGAGCCGAATCTGCTTGAGCTCGAGAAGGCTCCGGACAATCTCGATTTGCTTAACGAGATATTCAGACCAATGCACTCTTTGAAAGGCGCCTCCGGTTTTATGGGCCTCAACAAGATCAACGCCCTTGCCCACCGTTCGGAAAATATTTTGGACGAGTTGCGCAAAGGCTCCATGAGCGTTAACGCGGAAATCATGGATGTGATTCTTGCAGCCACAGATGCGTTGCGCCAGATGCTAGACAATCTTGAGGAAACCAACGGCGAAGGCGATGTGGACATCCAGTCGCTGATTGAAAAGCTTGACGCCCTGATGGTTGGAGAATCCCCGGCCGCCCCGGCCGGAAATCCGGCGGACGACAATAAACCCCCGGCGGAAAATAATGCCGCCAGCCCAGCCACGCAAGAACAGGAAGAAATTCCGGCATCAATGCCGGCTGAAGAGGCCTCCAGCCAGACCGAAGAGGACAATGACCTCCCGGCGGACCGGCAGGCCTGGATTGAATCGCTGCAAAAACTGCCCTCATATGCCCTCACGGCCTTTGGCGAAAGCCATCTTAAAGATTTCATTGACGAGTCTGTAGAGCTGCTTGAGGAGCTTAGCAGCGGACTGGTTAAACTGGATGACCCGAGCACAGACCACACCGACCTGGTAAACGATCTGTTCCGCTGCTTCCACAACCTGAAAGGAAACAGCGGGATTATCGGCTATAACGAAATAAACC
>CAZDJL010000104.1:0-5039 GCA_964505745.1 uncultured Desulfovibrionaceae bacterium
CAGCATGCGGGCTGAGGCTGCCTTTGGTAATCATGCTCATGCAGGCGAATGCCAGAACTACGGTTACCACGAACAGCACGAAAGTGATCGCCGCGGCTACCAGGGCTGAGTTGCGGGCGGTTTTTCCGGAATTTGCGGAGAACGCGCGCTGCAGCAGGTCGGGGCTGGCAACAGAGCCAAGGCCCATTACCATCCAGGCGGCCATCCAGGCCAGCCAGCCTTTGGCGTCAGCCCCCGATGCCGAGTCTGGGAGCATATTTATCTTTTCCTGCGGTATGGTGGCGGTAAGCGTGTTCCAGCCTTCAGCAAGATTGTTGTCGCCCAAATAGTAGATGGCGATGGGGGTAAGAACGATCAGCCCCGCCGCAACAATGATAACCTGAACGATGTCGGTCACGCACACCGCCCACAATCCGCCAAGCACTGTGTAAGAACAGATTACGGTCATGGCGATGATTACCCATGTGGTAAGGGAAAGCCCGACGAGAGATGTTCCTACTTTTGCAAAAGTCAGAATCTGTACGGCGATCCAGAAAATGAAGGTAGAAGAAATCATTACGGTAGCAATAACACCAGTTACTTTGCCAAACCGCTGATAGTAAAAGTCGCCAAGCGAGAGGAGCTTCATTTTCCATAGCGGTTTCATGAAGAAGAGACCGCAAATGATCAGGCAGAGCACTCCGCCAAAGGAAATAAGGCCGCCGTAATATAGAGCCCCATCCCATATGCCATGGCTGTAAAGAACGCCAGGCAGGGCAATAACAACGGTTCCTCCCAGAAGACAGGCAACCAGCGTGCCTGTGTTGAAGAACATATTAAAGGAGCGCCCTCCGACCAGAAAGTCTTCGGCGCCCTTGTTTTTGTTCTTCATTATGTAGCCGATGAAAATCATACCAGCAAAATAAAGACCAATGCCGATCAATACACCTGCACTGTCCAACATAGAATAAGCCTCCTTGCCCAGGTCAGTCCCTAATAATTGGGTAACCCAGACATTATCTGAATGCATGGCCGGATCTGGCAGTTTCCACTTTTCCGCTTATATCTGCGGCAAACTGTGGGTTGCCAGGCGGCTGACAGGGTAAAATAAAACCTTTTTATTGTTTAAGTCTATTTCAGTTATTGTTTTATCTGCGGCTCTCACTCCTTTTAAGAAAATTTATACAACAGGCATTAAACAGCTGCAAAAAAGTTATGCGCACGGGCGACAGCATCTATCCTGCTGTGTGTTGCCGATCTGTGTGCAGACTTTTTCGCGTTTTGGCCAAATGGCCCGTTAGGCAATATAAAATAGGCTGCATGTGGAAGTCACATGCAAATGATGGGTATTTTTTAGCTTTACAGCAAAAGTAAGTTCTTAAAAAGTAAATTAAAAAGGCGATAAAATAGCCCCTTAGCTTGATCTGCTACGGGCTTTTTGGAGAATACGTCCCCTTCCGAAGGCATATATAGCATTCCCATCGCTTAGGCAATAGGCCGGAACAAGAAATTCTTCAATTAAAACAGGGGCAAGCTTGTGCTTCGCGTTGGGGTGATTTTCTGGTCAGGCCTCGGTGATGGATGAAAACAGTTCGAGCATGTTTGCGCCGCTTGCAAAACTTTTTTGGCCATAGTCGCCATTTTGCAGCTGCATATGCAAATATCCGCTTAAGGGGCGAAGCAGCGGAGGAACAGACTCCCAAAAGCCGGGTGAGAGGGGGGAGCGCTTTTTGAGAGCGAAGGAATACTCTCTGGCCAGAATTGACAGGGAATAATCAAAAGCAAGGGGCAGGCGGGAGTATCCGGATTGGATGTTTTGCCAGCAGGCGAGCATTTTTTCTTCGGTCCACAGCCCCAGGGCCGTTCCAAAGAATTGCCGCCAGAATTCGCCCAAAAGGTTCCGTAAGGAGCCGGACGTTCCTTCTTTTAGCGGTTCAAGGCTATAAAGCCCTTCCCTGCGGGAAGAGAAGAGTATTTCCTGGCATGGCAGGTTCAGCTTTGCCAGATAGTTTTTACCCTCATCGCCCAAGCCCTTTTTCAGCACGGAAGAAATGAGGGAAGCGGTTCTGCCCGGTGAAAAGTGCTGGTGGCAGGCCAGCCCGCGCGGGCATTGCCAGCAGCCGCGGCAGCTTATATTTGAGCGCAATATCAGGTGGGATGGCTGGAGCGGGCCGGTGTCCCAGGCGTTTACCGGGCCCATGCTAAGGTTCAGCACAGGCAGGCCCAGCCATGCGGCCAGGTGCATCGGGCCGGTGTCCGGGGTGACCAGCAATTCAAGGCTGCTCATGAAGCGCACAAGCCCTGGAATGTTGAACCGCCCCACCATGTTAAGCTTGGGAATGCCCACCAGGGAGGCCACTTCACGCCCCAGGGGGCGTTCATTTTCTCCACCCAAAAGAACCGGGTTCAGCCCTTTTTTAAGCAGGTTTTTTGCAAGCTTCGCCCAGAAATCTGCGTCTGGCCGCTTTGCCGGGTCGCTGGCTCCCAAAAAAAGCCCTATGCCATTTTTCTCCGGGTCTATTTTCACCGGGTTCCAGACTGTGGATTTCAGCGCCGGGTAGGGAATGACGTCCAAAGTGTTAAGATCCGCCCAGTGAAAATTGTTGTGGCGGTTGTTGTGGGTGAGGCTGGCCCGGTAAAGCTGCCAGGGGCCTTCAATATATGCGCTGCCGTCTTCATTTTGAAGCGGGCCGATCCACTTGTCGGAGCGCACTTTGGAGGCGAGCGCCCCCGCTTCCGGGCGGTGGCTCAGGTTAAGGACCATATGGAATTTATGCCCATACATGCGGGGCAGGGCATCCGAGGGGAAAAAGGTTACTTCCGGGGCTATGGGCATCAGGCCTTTAAAGAATATCTCTTCCGCCGCCACCCAAACCGGGTGCCCGGGATATTTTTTCAGCAGCATAATCAGGAGGGGGAAGCTTAAAATCAGGTCGCCCATGCGCTGCATCTGAAGAACCAGGATCGGGTCTTTGCTCATCCGTAAATCCTTCGCATGTGTGCGATTATTTCTTGCAGGCGCAAGGCGTAGGTGTGGTGCGCGAGTATCCGCTTTCTGGCTGCGTTCATAATTTTGCCGCGGGCGCTCTGGTTATTCCGGTAAAAGCGTACCAGTTCGGGAATTTCATCGGGCTCTTCAAAGAAAACAACCTCCTTGCCCGGTTCAAACAGGCTGTCCATCTGCTCGCGCCAGTCTGTAAGCAGAAAAGCGCCTGCCGCGGGCACATCGAAAACCCGCTGGTTCACCGCCCCTTTCATTTGCTTGCTGGTGCAGTTGAAATTTATCCGGCTGTTGGGGTAGAAGAACGGCAGTTCGTCGTAGTAGCTTATTTCCGAGTGCCAGCGCCACTTGTGTGGAGAAGAGCCGAAGCTGAGCTCCCAGCCGTCGTCGCCCAGAATCAGCGGGTTGAACGGGAGAATTTGTTCCACGCAACTGTCGCGGTACTGGCGGGTGGCCTCCCAGGTGATCATGGTTTCAAAGGCGAGCTTGCGTTCGGTGCTTTTCAGGGTTTCATAGGCAGGCAAAAGATCCGGATATTCAAGCTCAAGATAGGCCAGAACGGAACGCTCATTGTGCCGGGCGAAGCCTGCGGCAATTTCTTTATATTTGGCCAGCAGCTCCGGCCCGGGGGCGGCCGCTTCCAGGCGGGCCTGAACTTTGTGTTGCATGGAGTTGCCCACAAAGGAAATTTCACTGCTCCATGCCTCCGGAATTTTGAAAGAGGGGGTTCGGGCAAAACGCTCCGGGGTGGTTGCCAGCGGCAGGTAGTACACCTGCTTGAATCCTTCCGCCTGCAGTGAGGCCACATTGTCGGCGTCCCAGGTGAAAATTGTTGCCCAAGGGCTGGCCAGGCCCTGATATTTATAGAGAATAAGGTGCGGGTTATCCACAAACCATGATGCCAGGGGCAGCTCCAGCTGGCTTAGCAGCTCCATTAAAAGCCCTTCCCGGTCAATGCCCAAATGGTTTATGGTAAATATGAAGTCCGGCTTGAATTCCAGAACGGCCTTGAGGAGCTCTTCCACAAATTCCTCCTGGGCCAGTTCCTCAGTGCCCACTTGCAGAAGGCGAAATGGAACGTCAAGAGCCTGACAGGCCTCGATGATTTCCCCAATCAGAAAGTATTGTCTGGTAATAAGCAGGATGCGGGGCGGGTTTTCCTTGAAGCGGGGATAGCGGATTTTTTCCCAGAAATTATAGTTGCGGCTGGCTTTCAACGCGTTATTCAAAAAACTGTAATAGTCTTTTATTTCCTCTCCCAGTTTTAAATAGAACGGGTGCAGCACAGGCGCGAAGGGCCTGTTCATATGTTTGCTCTGCCAGCGGGTGAGCCGGTTCAGAGTTTCCTGCGGGTTTTCCGAATTTGACGGAGTAATGAGGGTCAAACGGTCGCCGAAGGCGGCCAGCTTTTCTGCGAGGCCGGTGTGTTGCAGAATTGTGCTTTCCTTTTCTACTATGGCCACAGGCAAATTGGTTTCGTTAAGAATTTTGCTGATGGCGCAACCCATGCCGCTGCCCAGAAAAACAGGCAAACTGTCAGCTTCAAGCTTGCTTTTAAACGCCTCGGCCATGGCCAGTTCACGTTCGGCTCCTGCCAGCCCCAGCATGCGGATTTCCCGTCCGCCAATTATGGCGGCAAGATCAATAAGCTCTCCATCCTGGTTTCGGAACGGCTTTATGGCGTATGTGGCGTATGTGGATGACGCGTTCGTAGGCTTGCGCGGGTTCATTCCTTTCTGTTCTCCAATAATCCGCCCTTATGGGTCGGCGGTTTTTTCATGCCAGAGCATTTTTACACTGAAAGGCTGGTTCTGGCAAAATGCTTTGGCGGCGTGCGCCGCACGCCCGTACCGCAGTCTGAGGCGGACAATTCCGCAGGACAGCGGCGGCATAAAGGGGTAAAGCGGATTTACCCGCAGGGCAAGGCATAAGATCTGCCGAAGGCCGTTCGCTTCCGCTGTTAAGCGCCCAAGGGGGCGCCCCAAAATCAAACCGCCCTGAAGCAGGGCGTTCTCCACTAATGATGGAGGACAGGCCAAGCAACAAAACACTTTGTGGC
>CAZDJL010000105.1:0-4996 GCA_964505745.1 uncultured Desulfovibrionaceae bacterium
TGCTTCGCACTGTCAGAGCATTTCAACCTTTTCAAAGTTAAAATGCTCTAAAGCCGCCCTGCCTGCCTTTGAAAAGGCTTTCCTCTAATTCAATGTGGAAAAGCGCCCCGCAAGCGGGCAAAAAGAGATGTCATTTATAGTAATTGGCCAGATGATCGATGAGCAGCCGGACTCTTAAGGGAACCTGGCTTCCGGCCATTACCAGATACGCGTTTATGGTCGGCAGTTCCCAGTCCGGCAAAAGCCTGAGCAGTTCGCCCTGTTTAACATGAGTTTCGGCAAGCGGCTTTGGCAAAAAACCTACCCCCAGCCCTTCCAGCACAAAGCCCTGAGAGGCTCTGATACTGTTGAAGGAATGCACGGGCTTAAGCTTGACGGTTACTTTCTCCCCGCTCTTGCTGGTCAGCTCCAAATCGCTGTTCCGGTGAGCGTGGAGAATGCTGGGCAGGTTCGCCAGATCGCTGGGGTGAGCGGGCATGCCGTAGCGCTCCACCAGCGAGGGCGCCGCGCAAATCCACGGCCGCCCGGAGCCCACCCGCCGGGCCTTGAGATTGGAATCGGGCAGGTCGCCAATCCGCAAATCAAGGTCATACGGTTCCGTCAAGAGGTCCACCCAGCGCTCTGTGAAGTATATGCCCAAGTGGATATCGGGCCATGCCTTGGCAAAAGAACTCAAAGCATCTTCAAAAAAGCTCATGTAAACATCACCCGGAATGGAAAAGCGCACCCAGCCCGAAGGCTTGCTCATGTTCTGGGTAACAGCCTCGCAAGCCGCCTTGGCGTCTGAAACAATAAAATCACAACGCTCATAAAAAATTTTCCCGCTTTCGGTAAGCTCTACATTGCGCGAATTACGGTGTAAAAGAGGAACCCCCAGCTTTTTTTCAAGCGCGGCAATCCGCCTTGAAAGGGTGGACACCGGCATTTCCAGAACTTCTGCAGCCAGGGTGAAGCTTTTGTGCCTTGCCACTTCCACAAAAAGCGGCATCTCTTTAAGAAATTGTTCCATAAAATCATCCCATTAATGAAAAGAAGCTTTTATTTTATAGCATTGCATCCCGTTTCAGTCAATGATAAATGCTTAAGGTCTATTAAAGTAATTCCATATCATAAAAATATGATTACAGTTTTTTCAGGAGTTTGAAAATAATGAGCGAAAGAATATTCGGCAGGAATGGCCTGACCACTACCCTGCTTTTACTTATAACAGTTACGCTGTCAACCTCTGTTGCCGGATGCGGCGCCGACAACCAATCGCCGGCGTCCGCGCCCAAGGTGAACTATATTGTGGCCAGTGAAGACGAGGTTACTCTCACCACTGAACTGCCTGGCCGCATCTCCGCCCTGATGGTATCGGAAGTGCGCCCCCAGGTTGGGGGAATCATCAAGGAGCGCCTGTTCAAGGAAGGAACCGATGTAAAGGCCGGGCAAGTTCTTTACCAGATCGAGCCCTCCCTTTATGAAGCCGCCTATAATAACGCCAAGGCGGAACTTGCGCGGGTGCAGGCCAACGCCGTGGCCACCCGGAATCTGGCCAGCCGCTATGCCAAACTGGTGCAGACGGGAGCAATCAGCAAACAGGAATATGACGACGCCAAGGCCTCGGCCGGGCAATCCACCGCCCAGGTCAACGCGGCCAAGGAAGCCCTTGAAACCGCGCGCATAAATCTAAGCTACACGCAGGTCACCGCGCCTGTGTCGGGGCGCATCGGGCGGTCTTTCTACACCCCCGGAGCCCTGGTCACCCAAAATCAGGCCAATCCGCTCGCAACCATCCAGCAGCTGGACTGTGTGTATGTGGACATCACCCAGTCAAGCACCGAATATTTGCAATTGCAGCGGGCCAGAGCGGAAGGTTCTCTCAAGTCCAGCGGAGAGGAGTCCACCAAGGTAAAACTCTACCTGGAAGACAACACCCCTTATGCTTTCACGGGAAAAGACGGGAAGCTTGAATGGGTTGAAGGAGATTTGCTTTTCTCCGACGTGACTATCGACCAGACCACAGGAGCCATAGCCTTGCGGGCAAAATTCAAGAACGACTACAACATTCTGCTGCCCGGCATGTATGTGAGGGCCAAACTTGAAGAAGGCGTGCGGGAGGGGGCGGTCATAGTGCCGCAAAAAGCAATTGCCCGTGATTTGCGCGGCGGAGCCGTGGCCTATGTGCTTTCCAAAAAAGCCCCTTCTGCGCCCGGGTCGGCCCAGAACGGGTCCGGAGGCAAAAACCCGGCGCAGGCAGGAAATGCCTCCCTCGCTGAAAATGAATATTACGTAAGCACACGGGATGTGACCATTGAACGCAACTATGAAAACAGCTGGATTATAAAAGACGGCATCAAACCGGGCGACCGCCTGGTGATGGACGGTCTCTTGAAACTGCATCCGGGACAAAAAGTGATGGGCGTTCAGGTAAAGACCGAACCGGCCACCCGCGCCGCCAACGCAGAGAAAGGCCTGCCGGCCAATTTCGGGCAGATGAAAGACACCCCGGATTCCGCCCCCCAGGAAAAAAAGAACGGCCAGGCCCTGGGCTGCCCTTCAAACGAAAGCCGGAACCCCGAAGCGGGCTCGTCCGATACCGGCGAGGATATTCCCGCAACCCCTCTGGCCCTGGCAGGCGAATAACTCTTCCAAACAAAACGACTTCGCCGGGAAGCTCTTCTTTCCTCCCGGAATGGTGATTTTATGGCTAATTTTTTCATAGACCGACCAATTTTCGCATGGGTTATTGCGATCATGATCATGCTGGTGGGCGGCATCTCCCTCTACAACCTGCCCGTGGCCCAGTATCCCAACATCGCCATGCCTGAAATTTCGGTTCAGGCAAGATATCCGGGCGCTTCCGCCCAAACCGCGGAAGACAGCGTTACCCAGATAATAGAACAAAACATGAAGGGCCTGGACAATCTGCTCTACATGTACTCCACTTCCGACTCAACCGGCTCCTCCAGCGTCAACCTGGTGTTTCAAACCGGAACCAACGTGGACACAGCCCAGGTGCAAGTGCAGAACAAGCTTCAACTGGCCACGCCCATGCTTCCCCAAGAGGTTCAGCGCCAGGGCATAAAGGTCACCAAGTCGGTCAGGAACTTCCTCCTGGTCATCGGCTTTATTTCTGAAGACGGAAGCATGGAGAACACCGATATTGCCGACTATGTGGCTTCCAATATTCTGGACCCGATCTCACGCCTTAAAGGGGTGGGTGAAACCAACCTGTTCGGAGCGCAATACGCGATGCGCATCTGGTGCAACCCGGAACAGTTCTACAAATTCAACCTTAACCCCAGCGATGTTAGCGCGGCAATCCAGGCTCAAAACGCCCAGGTGCCCGGCGGGCAGGTGGGCGCGGCCCCGGCCGTCCCCGGCCAGGAACTCAACATCACTATCAACGCCTCTTCCCGTCTTGAAAGTGTGGAACAGTTTGAAAACATCATCCTCCGCACCAATCCGGACGGTTCCCTCCTACGCCTGAAGGATGTGGCCAAAATTGAACTTAACGGAGAAAGCTTCACGGCATTTTCGCGGTTCAATGGGGCCCCATCCTCAGGTCTCGCCATAAAATTGGCGTCCGGGGCAAACGCCCTGGATACGGCTGAGGTCATCAAGAACAAAATCAACGACATGTCCGCCTTTTTCCCAAAAGGCCTGAAAGCGGTATACCCGTGGGACACAACGCCGTTCATCAGCCTGTCCATTGAATCGGTTTTTCACACCCTGGGCGAGGCGATTGTACTGGTGTTCCTGGTGATGCTTCTGTTTTTGCAAAATTTCAGGGCAACCCTGATTCCAACTATCGCCATACCCGTGGTGCTTTTGGGAACATTCGGCGTGCTCGCCATCTTCGGCTTCTCAATAAACTCGCTGACAATGTTCGGAATGGTGCTGGCCATCGGGCTTTTGGTGGACGACGCCATTGTTGTTGTTGAAAACGTAGAGCGGCTGATGCGTGAAGAAAAGCTTTCCCCCAAGGAGGCCGCTAAAAAGTCCATGACCCAGATCACCGGAGCGCTTGTGGGCGTGGCCATGGTCATCTGCGCCGTGCTCATTCCCATGGCGTTCATTGGCGGCTCTACCGGTGTAATTTACCGGCAGTTTTCCATCACCATTGTAAGCGCCATGCTCCTGTCCGTGCTCGTGGCAATCATCCTCACCCCGGCCCTTTGCGCCACAATGCTGCCAGACCATGCCAAGGATATTCAAACCGGATTTTTCGGGCGGTTCAACCGGTGGTTTGATGCCCTCACCGACCGTTATGAGATTAGAGTGGGCAAGATTCTGTCCAGGCCGAAACGCTATCTGCTTGCGTTCGGCGTGGCCATCCTGCTTATGTGCTTCATGTTCATCCGCCTGCCTTCCGCCTTTCTGCCGGAAGAAGACCAGGGCATCATTTTTGCTTCGGTGCAGCTTGACTCGGGGGCGACCTTCGAACGCACCAGAGCGGTGCTGGATCAGGTGGACCAATATTTCAGGGTGAACGAGGCAGATGCCGTGGAAAGCGTGATGACGGTGACCGGCTTCAGCTTCGGCGGTGCCGCCCAAAACTCGGGCCTGGCATTTATCCGCCTGAAAGACTGGAGCGAGCGCTCCAGCAAAGATCTCAAAGCGCCAGCCATTGTGGGCAGGGCCATGGGCCATTTCAGCCAGATTCCCGAAGCACGTGTTTTCGCCTTTATCCCGCCTGCGGCGGTGGAGCTGGGCTTTGCCAACGGCTTTGACTTTGAGCTGGTAGACAGGGCCGGGCGCGGCCACATTGCCCTGGTGGAAGCCCGCGACAGCCTGCTGGCCAAAGCGCGCGCCAACCCCGACCTGCGAAACGTCCGCGCCAACGGGCTGAACGACGTGCCCCAATACAATCTGAAAATAGACCTTGAGAAGGCCTCCGCCCAAGCCCTGGACAAAAACGAGATAAACACAGCCATCTCCGCATATTGGGGCAGCGTTTATGTGAACGATTTCAAGATCGGAAGAGCTCGTGTAGGGAAAGAGTGTCTTCGCC
>CAZDJL010000106.1:0-4980 GCA_964505745.1 uncultured Desulfovibrionaceae bacterium
GCCTCGAAAAAACCGGAGCAGCCAGCGCCACGGTAACTTTGGCTGAAAAACAGGAAGGCATGGTCACTTTCCAGTTGAAGGCCACAGAAAAGCTGGGAGCTTCCAGACTGGCCTTCACGGCCTCATATGGAGACAAAACCTCCCGCCGAAGCGCCGAGGTCTCAGTCCGCCCGGCCGAAGCCTTCCGCACAGAGGTAAAAATGGGGCGGATGGACAGCCCGGCCATTCAGATCAAGCAACTGCGGGAAATGTACGATGAGTTCGCCGTACGGAATATCTCGGCCTCATACGTGCCGCTGGTGCTTGCCCGCGGGCTTTCATCCTATTTGATCAACTACCCCCATTACTGCTCTGAACAACTAATCAGCGCTGCGATTCCCTACCTGGTGCAGCAGCAGCACCCGGAGTTCAGGCTGATTGATGCCGACCAGGAAAAAGGGCGGGAAGTCCACAAAGCGGTTCTGGCAGCTCTTTCCACCCGCCAAAACGCTTCGGGGGGAATTGGAAACTGGAAGGCCACCCCGGAGGTAGACCCGTTTGTGACCGCATATGCCCTGCATTACATGCTTGAACTTAAAAGCAACAATATTGCTGTTCCTGAAAGCCTGCTGCAAAATGCGAACAACTACCTGAACGCCTATGCGTCCAACCCGGCCTATAACGACCTGCCCAGCCTGAGGCTGAAGGCATATATCGCATACCTTACCGCAAGGCAGGAGCAGATACCGACCAACCTGCTGGCTGCGGTGAACCGCGACATGAACAAATATTACCCCGAAGAGCTGAAATCAGACCTGACCGGAGCATATATGGCCGCCACCTATAAAATCCTCAAGCAGGACAAGGAGGCCGACGCCCTTATCGAATACTCGCTGAAAGAACTAAACCGCAAGAACTACGGAAAATGGTATGATGATGGATATTACGACAATCTGGTGCGCGATGCGTCCATGCTCTACCTCATTCAGTCCCACTTCCCGAAACAGGCTCTCGCGCTTGCGCCGGAAGCGTTGGAAAACATTGCCCGCCCGTTGATTGAAAACCGCTTCACCACCCTGTCGTCGTCCATGTGCATGCTGGCCCTGAACAAATATGCCGGGCACGACACGGTACAGCAGGGTGAAATCAGCATACTCCAGGCCGACGGCCCCGACATGGGCAAGGCCAGGGTTATTTCCGAAATCACCGGGCTGCTTTCCAGCGCATCTTTCAACGCGAACGCAAAAGCGCTGTTACTGAACAAATCGGTTCCGCTGCCCGCGTGGTATGCAATGGAACAGTCCGGGTTTGACCTGAAGGCTTCGGACTCGCCCATCAAAAATGGCCTCGAGGTTACAAAGGAATACTACGACTCAAAGGGAGAGCCCGTAAGCGAAGTGAAGCTGGGGCAGGAAATCTTCGTGCTTCTGAAAGTCCGTTCCACTTCGGAAGAAGCCGTAGGCGGAGCCGTTCTGGTGGACCTTATCCCCGGCGGCTTCGAACTGGTGCCGCAATATGACATGACTGCCGCCGTTCCGCCCAATATCCGTTCACTGAAGAGCCTTGCGCTTAACCACAGGGAAGAGCGCGAAGACCGGGATCTGATATATTGCACGGCCAGACCGAAGCTGTCTTCCACATACTATGTAATCAGGGCGACCAACGCCGGAGAATTCGCAATTCCGGCCCTGTATGGCGAATCAATGTATGACCGCGCCATCCAGGCCCGCACCCCGGGCGGAAAAACGATTAAGGTTGTAAAATAAACGCTGCTTCCGGTGGAAAGAACCTTTCAGACAGGGTTTCTTCCACCGGGGCCCTCATCCTGAACTTTTTACCGGTTTCGCCTTTTCGCGTCTGTTTGTGATTAAACAACTTTTTTCCCACCTGCCGGCAAGCTTGAGGCCAACCCGCCGCAAGTTTGCAAACATGATAGCCGCAGCTGCCATTCTTGCCGCTGTCTTCACCGGGTTCAGGCTCTACCCCCACCCTCCCCTGTGGGAAGGGGTTGCTCTTTCCACCGCGGTATATGACGACAGCGGAAACCTCCTGCGCCTTACTTTGGCCAAAGACTACCGCTACCGGTTGTGGCTGCCGCTTGAGGAAATGCCCCCCAATCTGCTTGAAGCCGCGCAAATATACGAGGACAACTGGTTTTACTTCCACCCTGGGTTCAACCCGTTAAGCCTTCTGCGCGGCGGCTGGCGCACCTACTTCAGCAACGAGCCCCGCCAGGGCGGCTCCACAATAACCATGCAGCTGGCCCGGCTGCGCTGGAATCTGAACACCCGCAGCGTTGGGGGAAAACTGGTCCAAATTGCCAGAGCGGTTCAACTGGAGCTTTGCTATTCAAAAGATGAAATCCTTGAGGCCTACCTGAACCTAGCCCCCTACGGCCGCAACATTGAAGGAGCCGCAACCGCTTCGCTGATCTATTTCGCAAAACAACCCAAACAGCTAACCCTGCCCGAAAGCCTTACTCTCGCAGTTATTCCGCAATCGCCAAACCGCCGCCTGGCCAGCACATACGGGCCAAGCAGCGGGCAGGCCTCGCTGGGCAGCTCCCTGATCCAGGCCAGGCAGCGGCTTT
Organism: uncultured Desulfovibrionaceae bacterium; assembly: GCA_964505745.1. Taxonomy (GTDB): domain Bacteria; phylum Desulfobacterota; class Desulfovibrionia; order Desulfovibrionales; family Desulfovibrionaceae; genus RGIG1962. Next base: position 2,570 of record CAZDJL010000106.1, read on the forward strand.
ATGAAAAATGGATTGCCAAGCACCCTGAAGACTCCCGCCTGCAACCCTTGTTTAAAATGCCGCTCAAGCTTTCCACACCGGAAGACCTCCCCTTCAGGGCGCCGCATATGGTAGAGCAGGTTTTAAAACAATACCGCTTCCGCGCCAAAAATACGCCGATAATAGAAACCACCTTAAACCTGCCCCTGCAAAATCTGCTTGAGCGCAGGATAAACAAATATCTGGAAACAAAAAAACGCAAAGGCCTGAAAAACGCAGCCGCTCTCCTGGTTGACTGGCGGACAATGGAAGTGAAGGCGCTTGTGGGCTCCGCGGATTTTTTCGATAAAGAGATATCAGGGCAAATTAACGGAACCAGCGCCAAACGCTCGCCCGGCTCCACACTGAAACCATTCATATACGCACTGGCCATAGACCAGGGGATTCTGCATCCCAGAACCATGCTCAAGGATGTGCCCACCGCGTTCAGCTCATATTCACCGGAAAATTTTGACAGCCGCTTTCTCGGCCCGGTTTCCGCAACCGACGCCCTGGTGAAAAGCCGCAACATTCCGGCGGTATATGTGGCTTCACGATTGAAGAACCCCAATTTCTACGACTTTCTGCAAGCGGGCGGGGTCAGCCGCATGGCCAGCGAAGGGCATTACGGCCTGGCGCTGGTGCTGGGAGGCGGCGAAGTGAGCATGCAGGAAGAAGCCCGCCTTTACGCCATGCTCCCCAATCAGGGGGTGCTTAAACCGCTGCGCTTCGAGCTGAACTCCGGCCATGCCGAAGGCATCCGCCTTCTGAGCGCAGAGGCGTGCTACATAACCATGGAAATGCTGGCAAAAAATCCAAGGCCCGGCAGTTTTCCCGCCGCACAGGCGGAAACCCTTCCCGCATACTGGAAAACAGGCACTTCCTGGGGCTTCCGCGATGCATGGAGCGTGGGGATTGTAGGGCCTTATGTTCTGGTGGTCTGGCTGGGCAATTTCGACAACTCGGGAAACCAGGAACTGATTGGGGCGAACACGGCAGCCCCACTGTTTTTTGCCCTGACAGATTCTTTAAAGGCCGAATATCCAGACCTGAAGGAACCGGAGCGCAAAAAACCGGATAATGTGGTTGAAGTTGAAGTTTGCCTGTCCAGCGGCGACCTGCCGACTGTGTGGTGCCCCCGCACGGCCAAGACCCTGTTTATTCCCGGCAAATCCCCCATAAAAATGGACACCGTCCACCGCCCGGTCTATTTCAGCCGCGTTACCAGAGAAACGGCCTGCCCTCCCTATAATCAGGATGAGGTGGAGGCGCGTGTATATGAATTCTGGCCTTCCGACCTGCTGCAGGCATTCAGCCGCGTCGGTCTGTCCTGCGTGCTTCTTTTCCGCAACGTTCTGTGCATAAATGATGATCAGGCAATTCTGGGAGAAAAACCGGAAATAACCTCGCCATTAAAAGGAAAAGCCTACACTTTGCAGCCACGCCGCAGCGGGGGGCAGGCAATCGCCTTAACAGCCACCGCCGCAGCAGGCACAACAGCTCTGTACTGGTTTGTGAACGACATTTTCATAGGGCGCAATTCGGTAAATTCAGCTTTTTACTGGGAACCATCCCATGAAGGGGTGTTCAACGTCCGGGTAGTGGACGACACGGGTCGCTCAGCCTCAAGATCTGTTAAAGTTGAATATGCCAACTGAGAGAATATGCTGGCGCTCACTTCGCCTGAATAGGAAAAACTATTTTATAATACCTTTTTTCATATTTTGCCCTTGCCTACAGGCAAATATTAAAGTATACTCAGGGCAAGTCTAACGGAGGAAAAACATATGAAATGCCTCGTGATTGATGATGATTTTGACAGCCGACGCTTGTTGCAGAAAATACTTCATCCTTTTGCTTACGTAGACGTTGCCACAGACGGGGAAGAAGGCGTTTTGGCCTTTCATCAGGCTTTAAAGGAAAATGAACCATATCAGCTTATCACTCTTGACCTGGTAATGCCCAATTCCGACGGACAGCAGGCTTTGCGTGAAATTCGCGAAATTGAAAAGGAAATGGGGATAGCCCAAAAAGACGGCGTCAAGATTATTGTGGTTTCCGGGCTTGACGACAACCAGGAAATACATGATGCGTTTTTTTTGGGAAATGCCACAAGCTACATGATGAAACCGGTACGCCGCCAGGTTCTGCTTGAAGAAGTGGAAAACCTGGGCCTGCCCTTGAACGAAAGGGGAAATGCCTGACATTTCCAGATGCCGAAACATTCTTCATTAAAGCAAGGCAAAGGCCCAGCTCCAAAAACAGCCGAGGCAACACCTTTGCCTTGCTTGCTTTTTACCAATGGCTTCTTTTTTTTTACGATTTCTCGTCTGATATGTAAAAAAACTGCAGAACCAAACCAGCAGGCGAAAAATTATTTTTCCTTTTCTTCA
>CAZDJL010000107.1:0-4977 GCA_964505745.1 uncultured Desulfovibrionaceae bacterium
GGATAAACAGATGAAACACTCTCGATTACAACCTCTCCGGTTTCAAAATCCACAATGGAGCGCGCCTTGTAGTTTTGGGTGTATTTGACAAACCGGGTGGGGCTGGGCAAAATCACCTCACTCGCCCCCCACACTTCAGCCACCTGCTTTTCAAGATTTTCATACTGGGATTTTATCCAGGCGGAATCAGCGCCCGTTTCAGCCGCCTCATTATAATCGTGCGACACTATCGTCCGCTGCGGCAAAACAATGGCCTGCTGCTCAAGGCTGCTGTTAAAATCATTCCACAGCCAGCCAGCAGCCGCTCCGCCCAGCAGCAGCATTATAAAGCTCACGGCAAACTTGTGGTTCAGCATAAAACAACCTCTAAAAGCAGTACCATACTAATCGTCCGGGGGGTCAATAGCTTGAGGGGGAACAGACACATGGGAAAAGAAATTTTACTTTCTTTTACATCCGGATTATGGCAATAAAAAGCCCTCAAAGGCTGGTGAAACATGGAAACTTTCGCATATTTCAACGAAGTGCTCTGGATTGGATTCGCAATTCTCGATTTAAGCCTGACCCTGGTCGTATTCAGATTTTTCGGGCGCACCGGGCTTTTCGCCCTCATTGCAATGAATGTGATCATATGCAACATCCAGGTAATAAAAGTAATCAATTTGTTCGGCATGACCACTACCCTGGGAAACGTACTCTACGGCAGTATTTTTCTTATAACCGACATACTGGGCGAATTTTACGGAAAAAAGGAGGCGCAAAAAGGCGTTTTGATCGGGTTCGTAATCCTTGTTCTCGCAATGGCTTACATGAAAATAGCCACCATATATACCCCCGACCCCAGCGATTTCATCCAGCCGCACCTGGAAGCGATTTTCAGCCTTATGCCGCGCATTGCGCTGGCCAGCCTGCTGGCCTTCGCAGTATCGCAAACTCATGATGTCTGGGCGTTTCATTTCTGGCGCAACAAAACCAAAGGCCGCTTTCTCTGGCTTAGAAATTCATCAACGCTGCTCAGCCAGTTTATAGACACATTGATTTTCTGTTCCGTCGCGTTCATCGGCCTGTTTGAAACAAACGAAATTATCCAGATATTCATTTCAACTTACATAATCAAAGCGATTGTTTCATTTATCGATACTCCTTTCATATATGCGGCCCGGGTCATTTACTACCGCTGGGTGCTTCCGTCCAAAGTGGACGAATACCAGAAACACCCCGACCCCATCACTTGACCTTTAAGGGAATGAGTATCATATATAAGCACATGCAAAACAGGGTCAGGCTATGAATAAAACCGATTTTGACCACTTTTTCAACAAAGATGCCCGCCATCACCTGTATGAGGCAATTGCCGCCGCTTTGGAAGAAGACGGACCCGACTACACCACTCTCGCCATTTTTGAATCAGACAAAATGATGAAGGCGCAGCTTGTAGCCAAAGAAGAAGCCGTTCTTGCCGGATTGCCCATAGTTCCCATGGTGCTTGAACTCACCCATGAGGTGCTCAACCCCAAAGACATTGCCCCCTGGAAATGGACTCCGATAAAGGAAGATGGAGATTTCATCGAACCGGGCGACATTTTGGGCAGGCTTGAAGGCCCTGCCCGCCTGATTTTAAGGGCAGAGCGGATTATCCTGAACTTCATCTCCCACCTCTCCGGAATAGCGACCATGACGGCCCGTTATGTAAAAGAGCTGGAAGGGACGGGCGTTACACTGCTGGACACCCGAAAAACCCTTCCCGGCCTGCGTTATCCCGAAAAGTACGCCGTCAGGGTCGGCGGCGGGCGCAACCACCGCTGCAACCTGTCGGAAATGCTGCTCCTTAAAAACAACCACATAGATGCGATGGGCGGAATTCTCCCGGCAGTGGGAATATTCAGAAAAACTTACTCGCCCTGCCCCCCGATCGAGGTTGAATGCCGCAACATGAAAGAAGTGAAGGAAGCTCTCGAAGCAGGCGTTGACCGCATCATGCTCGACAATATGGACGATAACGCCCTTGACCGGGCTTTGCTCTCCATTCCCGCCGGTGTGGAAGTTGAAATCAGCGGGGGCGTTCATTTTAACGAGCTGCGCAAGCTGGCCCTTGTTTCGAAACGCCGCCCCGACTTCATTTCCGTAGGCCGCCTTACTCATTCTTCCCCATCCACAGACATCAGCCTTCATTATTTCGATTAAGAGGGTATTATGAATTTTCAAGAAAGAATTGAAGCCGCCCGGCGCAAGCTGGGCGAAAATCTGGTAATTTTCGGGCACCACTATCAGAATGACAGTGTTATCAGACATGTGGACAGAAGCGGAGACTCGCTGGAACTTGCCCGAATGGCCAGCCAGACCCAGGCTGAACATATTGTTTTCTGCGGCGTGCATTTTATGGGAGAATCTGCGGCCCTTCTGGCAAGTCCCACCCAAAAGGTATACCTGCCCGAACCTGCGGCAGACTGCGTTATGGCCCGAATGGCTCCAGCCTGGCTACTGGACGCAGTTATGAACATACTTGTCTCCAGGGGGCGCAAAGTCATCCCCCTTACCTATGTGAACTCCTCCATGGCCGTTAAAGCTGTGTGTGGCAAATACGGAGGCTCGGTATGCACTTCGTCCAATGCGGAAACCATGCTTTCCTGGGCCCGCGCTCAGGGGGATGCGGTATTGTTCGTGCCCGACAGCAAACTTGGCCGAAACATGGCTAAACGTGTGGGTATTGCTGCGGAAGAACAACTTGTCATCAACATTTCAAAAAACGGCAAAATACTGGAGGATCTGCAAAATCAGGGCAAGCTTGACAGCGCGCGGCTGTTTCTGTGGCCGGGATGCTGCGCCATTCATGCCTGTTTCAACTTGAAGCAGATTGAAAAATTCCGCCGGGAACTACCTGACGCCAAAATCATTGTGCATCCTGAATGCAGCCCGGACGTGGTGGAGGCATCTGATTTTTCCAGCTCCACATCCGCCATTATCAAATATGTGGAAGCAGCCCCGGCAGGCAGCAAGCTAATCATCGGCACGGAAATAAGGCTGGTAAACCGCCTGCGCAGCCAATATGCCGGTGAAAAAGAAATTTTGCCGCTGCTTGCCAGCGAATGCTCCGGCATGAGCAAGGTCACGGAAGAAAAACTCGCGCAACTGCTTGATAATATCATTGCGGGCAACGCAGAACCGGTACTGCTGGATGAAGGGCTGGCGAATTATGCCAGCAAAGCTTTGCAAACCATGCTTGATGTGTGTAAACTACAGTCATGAGCAATATTCCTGAAATTCTGATTATCGGCTCCGGCATTGCCGGAGCAAGCGCAGCTCTCAGCCTTGCCGAAGCCGGGCATCAGGTTCTGCTGGTAAGCCCGGCCGGGCCGAAAGCGGAGGGGAATTCGGCCATGGCGCAAGGCGGCATAGTATTTCAGGGGGAAAACGAATTTCCCCGCGAGCTTGCCAGAGACATTGTCAAAGCGGGAGACGGGGAAAATTACCGCAAGGCCGTGAATTTCCTGTGCAAGGAAGGGCCCGGAGCCGTTCAAAAAATACTTCTGGATCACCTGCAAATCCCGTTTACCAGAGCTCCGGCCTCCAGTTCGCAAGAGTGGGACCTTACCCTTGAAGGGGGGCATTCGACCCAGCGAATCCTGCATTGCGCCGACTATACCGGGCGGGCGATTATGGAAGGTTTTGAAAAAGCCCTGCACAAGCATCCAAACATCAAAGTCCTTACTTCCAGGGTGGCTGTGGACATAATCACCTCGCACCACCACAGCCTGATTTCAGAAGTACGCTACCAGCTTCCCAACCGTTGCCTTGGAGCTTATGTTTTTAATGAACACTCAGGAGAGGTGGAAACCCTGCTGGCCCAGTTCACAGTTCTTGCCACCGGAGGGGTGGGCCAGCTTTACCTGCACACAAGCAACACGCCTTCGGCCATAGGATCGGGAATAGCCATGGCTTCCCGGGCCGGAGTCATAGTAAAGGATGTGGAATATGTGCAATTTCACCCCACAACCCTGTACCGCCCGAATTCTCCCCGGTTCCTGATCAGCGAGTCAATGCGCGGCGAGGGTGCTGTGCTTTTAAACTGTCTGGGCGAGGCGTTCATGTCGCGATATGACCCGCGGGCCGACCTTGCCCCCCGCGACATAGTTTCCCGCGCCATTGCCCGGGAAATGCTTGAACTGGGACACGACTGCGTTTATCTGGACACAAGCCCAATCCGGCAGGACATAAAAGAACGCTTCCCCACAATTTCCAGTCACTGCCTGGAATACGGGCTTGATATCACCAAATCGCTGATTCCGGTAGTTCCCGCAGCCCATTACTTCTGTGGAGGAATTCTTACCGACACATCTGGAAACACTTCGCTGTCCGGGCTATACGCCGTTGGAGAATGCGCCTGCACCGGGCTGCACGGGGCAAACCGCCTGGCCTCCACTTCATTGCTTGAAGGGCTGGTTTGGGGAGATTCCGCAGCCAGGGACATTTCCAAAAAACTGGCCAGGCTCAGGCTAAAAGACAAAGCCTTCAATGCCATTCCCGACTGGGAAAGCCCTGCCGGAGATGAGCACAATGACGACCCCGCCCTGCTGGCCCAGGACTGGTCCAACATTCGCCATACCATGTGGAATTATGTGGGCATAACCCGTAGCAGCGCACGCCTGCAACGCGCCTTTGATGAACTGCGCAATCTATCCAAGCGCATCACCGATTTTTATCGCCGCACCCCCCTGTCCCGCCAGATTATAGAACTTTTTCATGGCTGCAAAGCCGCCCAGACAATTGCCGAGGCCGCCAGGCGCAATAAAATCAGCAAAGGATGCCATTACAGAGTGGATTAAGAAATATGTGCCGGGAACACCCCGCTGACACAGAAGAAAATGCGCCACCCCAAAGACAAGGACGGGCAAAAACCTTCTTGCGGCAACTTCACAGGCGTTGTTGGAACAAACTTCGCAAAAAATACATTTTACTCAAACTGCATAGCTTTGCCCT
>CAZDJL010000108.1:0-4971 GCA_964505745.1 uncultured Desulfovibrionaceae bacterium
GCATTTCAACCTTTTCAAAGTTAAAATGTTCTGACTAAACAGCCCTTTTGCGTTGAAACCGGTCTTTTTGAAGGCGGGCGGAGTGTTTGCCTGAAACGCCCGCTGGCTGGGGCAGATGCTGCCTGTGGCTGACCGATGTGCTTAAAGTGAAACATAGCAGGAGAAAGCGGCGGTTGAAGCCGCCACGCCGCAGCAAACAAAGCCCGCCCGCCGCGATTTTGCCGGGGCGGGCTATTTTTTTGGGTTTGAAAATACTTTTTTGTTGCTGTTGAAGGGTTCGGTGATGTCAAACCAGTAGGTGCGGCTGACTGTAACCAGTTTTCCCTGAAAGAAGGACAATATGTGCTTATCATCTGCTCCGGATTTGGACAGCTTTTCCAGCTCCGGCCAGTATTGTTCGGGCAGGAGGTCTACGGTGGCCTCTGCAATGTCAAACTGCTGCCCTTTGGGGCCAGTTTGCCCGGACTGTTTGATAACCAGGCATTTAATGGGCAGAAACCGTTTTCCGTCTTCCGGCACGGTATAGAATTCCTCCAGGTTGCGCATGTCGATCAGGTCGGCCTCAAAGTTGCGCACATCGAAAAATTCTTTTCCGTTTTTGTAGGGGTAGCCTATAATCATGACATCGGTTTTACCGTATCCCCAGCCTCCGCTCACTATTGCCTGCACATCGGCCGGGGCCCCGATATCGGCCAGAACCTTTTTGGGGGTAGCGGGCATATAGGGCGCGCCCGCGGTTTGGGCGCGGGCGGAAAAAGCTGTGAGGCAAATCAGCGTTAAAACGAGCAGGGCCGGGAAGAGTTGCCGGATGTTCATGCTTATTTTGCGCCCCAGTTCATGTAAGGGTTTTGGGCCAGATTGAAATTGGCGTACCTTGAATCGAGGCTTACTTCTTCGCCAATCCATCCGGGCCTGGAAAAAAACTCATCTTCGGAAGCAAGCTCTATCTCCGCCACAATCAGGCCTTCATTTTCCCCAAAAAATTCATCCACTTCCCAGATATGCCCCGCATGTTCCACAAGATAGCGCTTTTTTTCAATTATGCTGTAATCTGCATAGTTTTCAATCAGCCTGTGGGCATCGGTTAAAGGGATTTCATATTCAAACTCGTCTGCGGAGATGTTTTCCCGTTTTCCCTTGATGCCGAGCATCGCCCGTTCTCCACGGGTGCGCACCCGGAAAACGCAATTTTTCCCCCTGCCCAGGTAGGCTTGTGAAATATGCTCCCCTTGGGTGGATTTGCGCCATCCATCTCCCGTTACCAGGAATTTGCGTTCAATTTCTTTGATCATGGCGGTGCTGTTTTTATTTTGTGAATGCCGGCCACAAAAAAATGCGGCCGGCATAATTGCTGATGCTAATTGCCCGGCGCTGCGGCGCCCTGGGGATTCTGCGTGCCGGAGTAGGCCGGGGCAGATGTTCCGGACGGGCTTCCGGAAGCGGGAGAGGCGTTTCCGCTGGCGGTTTGCGCTCTCGCCCGTCCTGCGCTTTCCATGGTGTCGTAGGTAACGGGCTGGGCCGGAGCCGAACCGCTGGGGTACAGTTCATATTCCGGCGTCTTGTAGTCGTATGGGGTCCAGGGCAGCGTGAGCGGCCATTGGGAATCCGGGCTTGGGGTGTAATCGTCCGGGCGGGCCACCCGGTCGGTAGCGCTTATTCCGCTGGGGGACTGCAGGGATGGGGAAGCTTCACCCATGCTGATGTAAAGTTTGGACAGCGCGCCGAGGTAGTCGGCCTTGGCTGTGGTCAGATATGCTTCGGCCTGGGTAAGCGAAGCCTGGGCCGTGAGCACGTCTATGTTGGCGCCCACCTGGGCTTCATACCGGGACTGCGCCATGCGGAATGCTTCCTTGGCCTGCTCCAGGCCGCGCTCAGCCACTTTTATGCGTTTGGCCGCTTCTGTGATTTTAAGCAGGTCGGATTTGACTTCATAGGCTACCTGCTGGAGCAGTTCTTCCTCATCCGCCTTCACTTTGCTGATAATGTGGCTGGCCTGTTGGGTGCGGTAGAAGCTTTGCCCCCACTCGAACAAATTCCAGGTTCCGGTGGCCCCGACATTCCAGGCGGAATAGTTTGTGTGGGTGGTGTCGGATCCGGCTGCCCGCCAGGTGTCGCCCTGGCTTTCCGCGCTCACATAACCGTAAATTTGGGGATAGAAGTTGGATGCGGCCGAGAGCTTGTCCTTATAGCTGATTTCCACGCTCTTGCGGGCGATGAACACATCGGGGCGCAAGCGGTAGGAACGGTCGAGGCAATCCTCAAGGGTAGCGGCAAAAGGGATGAATTCCAGTGCGCCCACATATTCCGCCTTGGCTTCAAGCGGCAGGTTGAGCAGGGTGTTCAGGCGGGCCTGCTGAGTGTCGAGGTTGTTCTGCGCCTGAAGCAGAGAATCCTCGGCGGAGGCCACGTCGGTTTCCGCTTGCAGCACATCAAGCCGGGGGCGCAGGCCTACATCATAAAACTGGCGGGTGATGGTGAGCTGGGTGTTCAGGCGCAGCAGTGAATCCTGGGCGCTGCGCAGGGTTTCCCGGGCGGAGAGCAGGGCCAGAAAATTTTCTTGCACCAGGCCGATGGTGGTCAGTTCGGTGTTGCGGCGCTGGGCCTGGGCCTGTTCTCCTTGCAGGGCGGCTTTCTGATAATTGGCGAGCAGGGAGAAACCCGTGAACAGAGGCTGGCTTATTTTGGCCTCCATATTATAGGTTTCCTTGCTGCCTTTGATTCCTCCATAATAGTCCGGTTCTTTGCTGCGTTTGTTGGCCTGATAGTTCACGCTTAAAGATGGGCCGAAAGCCCCCCGTGCCGATTTGCGGGCGCTTTCTGCAGCTTCTGCGGAGGAATAGGCCGAGTCGATGCTTTTGTTTTCCTTAAGCGCGTACTCAACAGCCTCTTCCATACTGAAAGCCTGCTGGGCGTTGGTTTGGGCGGGGGATAACAGCAGGGCTGCCCCCAGGGAAAGTGTCAGAATATATGAAAAGCGCATAATCAGCTCCTTAAAAAGCGGGCAAAAACAGTTGAAGGTAGGCGCCCCGCCTCTGCAGGTGCGGCGGATGTTGCCGCTTCAGGGCTGGTTGGCAGAGTGCATGAATATGAAAAGCACTGCCGTAATTAGCCGCATACTACACTTGAAATTGAAGTTTTACAAGGAAAAGGCCTTGTTGAAGCGGTTTTGGCTGATCAGTAATGCTCTTGCGGCCCAAGCATTTTTAACGATTGCCTGTTTTGAAAAACAGTTTTTCAGCAAGTGGAACAAACTGTTCAGGCCTGATGATAAAGAGGCGGTTTGGCTGGTCTTGATTTTGCATAATTTCAGTCAGGCTATGTTGTGTGTCAAAAAAATGATGCGCCAAACCAAAACGCCGAGGATAAACATATGCGTGCTGTAATTCTTGCTGCCGGGGTGGGAAGCCGCCTGGGCAATCCTTTCCCCAAATCCCTGTCCACCCTGCCCGGCGGGGAGCGGATTTTAGGCCGTCAGATCCGTATTCTGCGCGAGGCTGGAATTCGTGAAATTGTGGTGGTTGTGGGCTTTAAGAAAGAATTGATCATGGAGGAATACCCGGAAGTGAACTACTGCTATAACCCGGTGTTCTACCTTACCAATACCTGCAAAAGCCTTTTGCGCGGGCTTGAATATACGGATGAAGACGTGATTTGGACCAATGGCGATGTTGTGTTTGACGAGGCTTCCATTGCCCGGCTGCTCGCAACTCCGGGCAATTGTGTGCTGGTGGACAAAAGCGAATGCGGCGATGAAGAGGTGAAATATAAAACCGGGGCGGGCGGCAAAATAGTTGAAATATCCAAGCTGGTGCAGAACGGGGAGGGCGAGGCCGTGGGCATCAATAAAATTTCCCGCGCCGGGCTGCCCGTGCTTGTGGAAGCCCTGCAGCGATGCGAGGATAGCGACTATTTTGAACGGGGCATTGAGCTTTCCATTGCGGAAGGGCTGGAATTCAATGCCCTGGATATTTCCGGGTACCGTTGCATTGAAGTTGATTTTGAGGAAGACCTGATCCGGGCGAGGGAGCTGTTCTCTGAAGAAGGAATGAGCGCAGAGCTGAGAGAAGAGCTTGGCAAAAATCCGATGCATGAGCAGTTCGGCCTGTAGGTTTGGGCAAATGCCAAAGAACAGGAAAAACGGAATGCAGGGCCCGGATACGGCTGACTTTGAGCGTCAGATAGATGAACTGCTGAAAATAGCCAGGCTCACGCCTGTGCGGAAAGACAGGGTGCTTTTTGTGGGCAGGGCCGGAGGCCGGCTGATAGACAACTGCAAACATGCTTTTCTTGCCGCCTGCAGGAACGATTACGGCTTTTCTCCCCTGTTCATGACCAGATTCCGGGAAGAGTATGCCCTGCTCAAACAGGCCGGGCTTCCCGCGGCCATGTTTCCGGCCGACTTAAGGGAAATTGCCAGTTGTGCGGCAGTGGTTTGCGATGATTTCTGGTGGCGCTCCGAACCTGTGTATGCGATGCTGCACGATCGCCCCAACTTTCAGCTGTGGCACGGCATTCCGTTAAAAGCCATTGGCAAAAGCGAAATCGAGTCGGCAGTGAATATGGACCGGGAGAAGGCCAAATATCTCCAGTCCATGTACAGCGGTTATGATTTTGTGCTGACTACTTCACGGTTTGCGGGCAAGGAAATTTTCTCCCGGGTCTTTTTTGAAGGCACGCCCGTGGCCGCGGGATATCCCCGCAACGATGTTCTTTTAAGAAAGCCCGATGCGAAAGATTTGCTGGGCAGCGATCCTGAGCTTCTGGGCAGAATTCGGGCGCATAAGCGGGCAGGAGGCAAGGTCGCCTTTTTCATGCCCACTTTTCGCGATACGGGCGGCGATGTTTTCACCGACAGCGCCCTTGACCCTTCCGCGCTGAACAGTCTGTGCAAGCGGCACGGCCTCATGCTGGTTTTGAAGTTTCACCCCTTTGTTGAGCTTGGAGTTGAAGGCTCTCTTTCAAATTTTATTG
>CAZDJL010000109.1:0-4967 GCA_964505745.1 uncultured Desulfovibrionaceae bacterium
CGACGCTCTTCCGATCTATATTGACCGAAATATGCTGGAAAAGGCCAGGGAAAACCACTCCGCCGCCAATGTCTTTTATCTGGAGCGTGGGCTGGGAGATTTGAGCAATGAATTTGAAGCGTGCAGCCTGGACGTGGTTTTGTGTTTGGGCAATGTATTGCCCCACCTTAACAGCCTGGCAAGAATTCAGGAAGCGCTGCTGGAAATTTATGGAATTATTCGCGGCGGAGGCAGGATTATCATCCAGATTCTTAATTATGACCGGATTATCAAGGGCGGGATTGAAGATTTGCCCGTGCTTGAAAGCGGCGATGTGAAATTTATGCGGCGCAATGAATGGCGAGGGGAGCAGATGTTTTTTCTAACTACCCTCAAGTTAAAGAATTCGGATGAGGAATATTCCGGAAAAAGTCCGTTTTATGCGCTTACCAGAAAAGAGCTTGAGCAAAGCCTTTCACTTGCCGGGTTTGAGGAAGCGGAGTTTTTTGGCGATTTTTCCGGAGGGGCATGGAACGAGGATTCATTTATCAGCCTTGTGATTGCCCGCAAACCCCTTGCCCGCTGAGCGGCCTTTTTATGGGGCCAGGGCAATGAGTGTGCCGGGAAACTGGCTTTCGTGGATGGTTTTGAAAATATGGCAGAGAAGACCATGAAAATTATTTTGAAAAGAGCGTATGATCCGGCGGAAGAGTCGGACGGGTTCAGGGTTCTGGTGGACAGGCTCTGGCCGCGGGGTATTTCCAAGGCGGAAGGAAATTTTGGATTATGGCTGAAGGAAATTGCCCCCAGCAGCGATTTGCGTGAGTGGTTTGGGCATGACCCGGCCAGATGGCATGAGTTCAGGGAGCGTTATTTTAAGGAACTGGAAGCGAATCAGGATGCTGTCCGGGCGCTTGAAAGCGCCATTCAGGGCAGAGAAACAGCTACTTTTGTGTACGGGGCAAAGGACCGGGAGCATAACAACGCTCTGGCGCTTCTTGAGTATTTGCAGGGCCGGGGGATTTTGCCTTTGCAGGGGTAATGCTCCGCGCCGAAGAGAGCGCTTTTAAGCTGATCTTTTCCAGATTTTCCAGCGTTTGCATAAAAAGCTGATGGACAGGGGAAGCCGCCGGGCTTATTATGAATACTAGGTAAATTGGGAAAATATCCGGCCCTGGCCGGAACTGGCGGGTTCGCTTATGCTGAGAGCAGCAACACTTCCTTTATATGTTTTTAACACCTTTGATGCTTTCTGGAACAGAAAAAAAACTCAAAAGGTTGTTTCGGCGTTGCTGGCAATGGTTTTCCTCGTCGGCCTGCTTGTGATTGAATTGAACCGGCGGGGCCTTCTTCCGGAGGATTTGGCCCGCAACGTGCCGTTGAATCATTTCCAGGCAGTGTCGCTGGCTTTTTATTTGTTGCTTGTAGTTGAAATTATCAGCCTGATTTTGGTGATGGGTTCCTCCATGTCGCGTTCTGTGGTCAAGGAGCTTGAAATTCTGGCCCTGATAATGCTGCGCAACGCTTTCAAAACCCTGGGCGAGATGCAGGAGCCGATAGACCCCAGCCAGGACGTGTTTGCTCTGGCGAGCATTGGAACCAACTGTCTGGCCGCAGTGATCATTTTTATCTGCACTTCCGTGTACGAGCGCACCCAGTGCGAGGCTTGCGCCACCAGCAAGGACAAAGAATCCCCCATTTACATCGGCGCTAAAAAATATACCGCCCTTGTGCTTCTGCTTCTGTTTCTGGGGGACGGTTCCTTGCACATAAGCGCATTGTTCACAGGCAGTGAGGATTTGGCCGAGCAAGCCAGCTTTTTCGCGCGCTTTTACACGTTGCTGATATTCGCCGACCTGTTTCTGCTGTTGGCTTCGGAAGGCGTGACCCATAACGCAATTATGCTTTTCCGCAACTCCGGTTATGCCGCCGGGGCTCTGTTCATGCGAATGGCCCTTGGCGCTCCTCATTTCTGGGACGCCGGTCTTGGCGTTTTTGCGGCCCTTTATATTATTGCCGTGAGTTATGCGGTAAAGCATTTGCAGCTTCAAAAATGAAATGCTTTCATGCGGCAAGGCCGGGGAAGCATGCCCCGGCCTTTGAGTGGTTTTTCGCCGCATAGGTGCGGCAGAACACGGAAAGAAGCTGATTACTTGCTGCAGTTGTTTTTTTGTGACGGGCTTCTCTGTGTTTTCCTTGTATCATTTATACTCGTAATTGAAATTGTTTTAACTGTTTAGCAGAGAGCGGCCCATGCTCATGCCCAGATCCAGCCCGTCGACCCCCAACTTGGATTTTTTTGTTTCCAGCATGGTTTGCTGATTGATTGCGTTGTTGGCGTCCACCAGATGCTGCCAGGAGGCGATTTCCGCGTTTTGGACAATAGTGTTGGCTTCATGCTGGGTTTCTTCCGCTTGATCTTGCAGCATGCTGAGGTTGCTGCCACTGTCCATTTCAAATCCGCTTGCGGCCATCATGCTGGCCTCTTGGGCCTGCTGCATTCGGGCTTTGCGCAGATATTTCTCCCGTTCCGTAATGCCTTTTTGTATTTCCATTTGGGCCTGCCGCTCGGCCAGGGCCTGTTGATTGGCCGTGGCCTGGGCTTCTGCATCAAGCTGGGCCTGGGCGTATTTTGATTGCTGCACTGCATTATGTTGCTGGCTGGCCATATTGACCACTGTGGATATGGCTGCAAGAGCAGAGAGTTCGCACATTGTTTTACTCCTTATTGTTCGGGTTGCCGCGCTTCCGTTTTATTCATCCGGAAGCGGTAAAAAGTTTCATTGCCCACCCCCAGCTTCATCGGCCGTCTGTCCAGTTCAAATCCGCACCATTCAAGCCAGCGCATGGATGTTTCGTTTTTTGCATGCACGAAATTTTCCAGATATGGAAAAGGCTGGAGCATGCACTGCACATATTGGCGGGACTGCTTCACGAATTCAAAAGATATTCTGCTTATTTGCGCAGTGGCGAGCAGCCAGGGAATTCCGTGAAAGTCCGGCTTATGCCAGGGGCACACTCCCCACATGAAGGCGGGCCGGTTTTCCATCAGGCAGGTCCAGGCGAGGAGGGAACAGCCAAGCGAGTTCGCCAGCGCGTCAAAGGGGGCGTTGCCGCTTCCGGCGGCCAGTTCGCGCTTGTCTTCTTTCCGCATGTTGGCGGCAATGAAGGGAATATGTTTTTCGTTTGCTTTTACTATTTTCCAGATTTTATTCATATTGTTGAAATGGGATTGAGGTTCGGAAATCGGGGCGGATTTTTTTCGAAAACAGTTAACTGAGCTGTTTTTCCAAAACATCAGTTCACATCGAATTCGGGAGTCAGCGCGAGCACTGTAAGCGGCAGAGGAGCTTTGCTTTCAACGCATATGGTCGCCATGCTTTCGGAGAGCCCGGCCAGATTTACGCGATGCCATCTGTTGTGGGGCTCAAGCGGGCTGGCCATAGGTTCAATGCTGCGCCATTTTATATTTTCCAGCCTGTCAAAATGAAGGCCTATGGCGGCGCTCACGGTGTCATAAAGAAGAATGTCCGCGCCGGTGACTCTTTTCTTCCGGGTCATGCTGCTGCCCTGTTCACTTACTATTTCAATCGGCATGGTTTCAAGCTGGCCCGAATACGCCAGGCCGACTTTTACTTTGGAAGCCGGGGCGTCCAGCTCTATTTCGCCGTTTTGCACAGTGCGCGGGGCCATGACCGCCCCGTCCGCCAGAATGCCCACTTCCATGCCTTCCAGATGATCCAGCCCGGAAAGTTTCTGCGTTGGCTCGCCGCTATATTCAAGGGCGCTGTCCAGATAGAGCGCCGAGGCCAGCGGGTTCTGCTCGTTTTCGGCCAGACGCGCCACTTGGGTGGAATAAGGCAGGCTCATCATTTCAAGGAAGCAGCCGTTTTCGCGTTTGGCCACGATATAAATGAAGTCGTGCGCTCCCTGGGGAACGCAGCAAATGGAAAGAATTTTGCCTTGTGTGTTATGTTTGTGCCATGCGAAGATTTCATGTTCGGCCTGATAGGTGAGGCCAAGCAGGGCGCCGTCATCACGCACCGCCCAGACAATGGAGTCCGGAGCGGGCTGGTAGGTCCACTGCACGATGCTTCGCCCGGACAGCAGATGGCCGGCCAGAACGCTGCGGTCGGAACCTCCATAGGAGTCGGAACCGAAGTCGTACTTAAGGTCGCGCACTTCGCTGCCGTTGCGGGCCACATGCAGGATGGAGTTGCCAATTATGAGAGCCGGCAGGGAAGCGCTGCCCCGGTAGCTTTGCGCGCTCACCTTCATTGTTTTGGCGGTGAAGGCCCCTTCGCTGCTGGCGATTTCCCATTCCACATTGGTGGTTCCCAGCATCAGCGAGCGGAGGGAAACCATCCACAAAGCTGTGCTGACCTCACTTGAGGCTATTGTGGCCTCAATGGAATCATCCGCCTTCACCGGGCGGGAAGCCGAAAAGTTTTCATAATCGCCTGCGCGAGAAAGCCAGATGGTCTGGGGTCTTTTCGGGGTTGAGGCGAACACGAGGCGCTGCTCGAACATGCCGACTACCGAAGGGCAGTCCCCGTCCGGGAAGGGGTTAGTCCAGAGCGGCGGGCCGTCCGTGGTCACGGGGCTGATGTTTGTGTCGTCATATGTGGTTCCGGAAGTGCTGGCCATAAATCCCGCGCTCCCGCCATAAGAGGATTTGTAAACACGATATTCGGACGCTTCTGGTACTGCGGCCCAACTGATGGTGATCCTGTCGCCCGCTTTCCAGTCGTTGCTGGCCGGGCCTGTTACGTTGGCCTTGCTGCTCGCGTAGCTTTCCTTGTTGGATGAATTGACGGCAGTCACCACATAGGTGTAGGGGGTTACCAGGGTAGAACCTCCGCTGCCTGCCTTGGTTGCGCTAACGCTGGCCGGCGGCTCAACCGGACATTCAAAGCTGATCTTTTGCAACTCCCACGAATCGTGCCTGAAGCGCATCAGCTTCTGCGGCGCGATTCCCCGGCAGGCCA
>CAZDJL010000110.1:0-4911 GCA_964505745.1 uncultured Desulfovibrionaceae bacterium
CGGAACTGTCTGGGCAATGCAGCGTATAAAATTTGCAATCCGGCTGGCTAAGAGGCTGGAAATTGTTGTTCGTTTTGGCCTTTGATCTTTATTTGCGAGGGAATGGGCTGCGGGCAGGCATGAGTTTCCGGCGTTGCCAGTTTTTTCAAACTGTAAGCCTGTTTATAAAAAGCATGCCGGCTTTTTTGGGAACACAGCTGGAAAAACAGAACTCTTTTATCAAGAATAATTGCAAATGCTCTTGCTTTTAACCGGTTCAGTGTATAATTTATCATATACCAAAGTTTGTAATGGCAATGCAAGTTCAGGTGCCTTTATATTGTGTGCACAAAGGAGACAGCCAATGAGCAAGACTGATCTGATCAAGAAGCTGGAAGACGCTATTAATGCATTCAAGCTGGAAGTGGAAAAGAACGATGGTTCGACTATTGCCACAATTGGCAGTACAATCGGTTCGGGCGTCGACAGCCTGGTGGAGGCCGTTTCAAACAACAAGAAGGCCCAGGTTGTTGTCGACAAGTTCAAGAAACAGATGGGTGATCTGGAAGAAGCGGTCATCAAGGGTGACAGGAAAATTTCTTCCACGGCTTTTTCCGCCATGCAAAAAGGCTTGCAGGAGTTGAGAAAGAAGCTTGGAGACGATGAGGCTGGAGATGAATTCTCCGGCAAAGCGGGCACAATAAAATACACCCCCAACAAGTCGAAGGTGTTTACGGTAAGGGCGGGCCAGGAAGTGCCTGTTGCCAAGCCGGCCAAAAAGGCCGCTGGCAAGCCGAAGGCCGCCGTGGCTACGGCCGCTGTGAAACCTTCTGCTGCCAAGGCTGCCGCCGGGAAGCCCGCAGCTGCCAAGCCCAAAAAGGCTGAGGCCGCATCTGAAAAACCAGCTGCTTCAGCTCGGGCCAAAAAGCCTGCGGCTTCCAAACCCCAGCCTTCCGCCACAGCAAAAAAATCCGCTGCGGCTAAAGCGAAACCCAAGGAATAATTGTTGCTGAGATTGTCAACATATTAAAGGCTCTGTTTTTGGAGCCTTTTTTGTTTTTAAACAGGCAGGCTTACGGGGAAGGTCGATGGATCTGATCAAGGTGGATTATAAAAAATGTGTGAAATGCGGGCTTTGCGCCAGCGATTGCGCGATGGGGGTAATTGATATGGGCGAAGGCGGCTGGCCGCAACAGGCGCGCGATTTATGCATTGCCTGCGGGCATTGCGTTGCCTTGTGCCCCACCGCCGCTCTGGACAATGTTAAATCTCCACTTGGCGGGCAGATTCCGGTTAAGAACTCGCGCCCGCTATCTCCCGAAGAGGCGGAATTTTTTCTGCGCTCCCGGCGCACGGTGCGCATTTTTGACGACAGGCCTGTTCCCCGTTCCCTGATTCGCCGTTTGCTGAATATCAGCCGCTATGCGCAAACCGCCGTCAATTCACAGGCTGTTTCATACTGCGTGATTGACGACCGGAATTTGCTGGGGCGGATTTCAGAAGCGATGATTGAGTGGGAGGAGGCCATGCTGCCCCAGGCCAAGGAGCAGGCCGACTTTATAATCAGCCTGATCAGCCGTTACCGCTCCAGGCATCAGGATGTGATGCTCTGGCGCACGCCCTGCCTGGTGCTGGCGCTGGCGGACCCAGGCAGAATTCCCCGCAGTTCCAGGGATAATGCCGTATTTTTTCTTAGCTATGTGAGCCTTTATGCCCAGAGTTTTGGGTTGGGCACTTGCTGGGCGGGAATTTTCGAGGCTTGCTGGAAATCGGGATACGCTCCGCTTCGGGAGTTGATCAAGCTTCCGGAAGAACTGGAGCTTGCAGGCGCAATGATGGTAGGCTATGCCAAATACAAATACCGCCGGCTTGTGGAACGGGAGCCTCTGAACATTCTGTGGCACGGGGAATAGCCCCGAAAGGCTATACCGAATTTATAACGGGAAGAACCACCGGGTTGCGCCCAACCAGGCTGCGGAAAAAGCGGCGCGCCGGAACCCGCACTTTTTCGTAAAGCTGCTCGTCGCTGGCGCCCAGGTTGCTTTCCACAATTTCCGTGATGATTTCGCAGGCATCGTCAAGAATGTGGCTGAACTGCTGTTCAAAGATAAAGCCGCGGGAAACCAGCTCCGGCTCGTGAACCAGATGGCCGCTCTCCTTTTCACGGAGGATTGATATAACCACCAGCCCCTCTTCGCCCATGGTGCGGCGTTCGCGCAGAATCTGGCGCCCCACATCGCCCACAACCTTGCCGTCCACCAGCAGAGACTCTGCGACAATGCGCGGCTCCCGGCGGAATCCGTTTTTGGTAAAACTGACCGGGTCGCCGTTTTCAATGATAATTGTGTTGTCTGGGCGCACTCCGCATTCCCTGGCCAGGCGGGCGTGCTTGACCAGATGCCGGTATTCGCCGTGCACGGGAATGAAATATTCTGGCTTGGTGGCTTTGAACAGAAGCTTCAATTCTTCCTTACAGGCATGCCCGGAAGCGTGCACGTCTTCAAGGTCGTCATAATAAACTTCGGCGCCTTCCCGGTAAAGCTGGTCAATCAGTTTGGTAACCGCCCTGTTGTTGCCGGGAATGGAGCGTGAAGACATAATTACCATATCGCCTTCATGCACAGTCAGATGCTTGTGTTCCCCAGCCGCGATGCGGGTGAGCGCGGACATGGGCTCGCCCTGGGATCCCGTGACCAGAAGCACCACTTCATTGTCGGCGAGCGTAGGAAACTCCGACGGGTCAAGATACAGATTTTTGGGCGGCTTTATAATTCCCAGGTCAATCGCCATTTCTATGTTGTTCACAAGGCTTCTGCCTTCTACGAGCACGCTGCGCCCGGCGGAGGAGGCAACGTTGAACACGTTCTGAATGCGCTGTATGTTGCTGGAAAAAAGGGTGATGATAACCCGCCCCTTGGCTTTTGCGCAAAGACCTTCCAGGGCGTTCGCCACCATTGCCTCGGAAACGGAAAAGCCTTCTTTCTCCACGTTTGTGGAATCAGACATCAGCAAAGTAAGGCCGTCTGAACAAAAATTGCGGTAGGCCTCCAGATCGGTGCTCCAGCCCTTGGAGTCGGACGGATCCAGCTTGAAGTCTCCGGTATGCAGCATGCGCCCGGCCGGGGTGTCCATTCCAATGGCGAGCCCCTGGATGATTGAATGGGATACCGGGAAAAAATAAAAAATAATGTCTCCAAGGGTTTTCCGAAGGCCGGGCTCAACAGGCATCAGCTTCACCCGGTCAAGCAGCTCATGCTCCCGCAGGCGGTGTTCCACCAGGGCGAGAGTGAAGGAGGAGCCGTAAACCGGTATTTGGTTGGGCAGGTTTGGAACCAGCCAGGGCAGGGCTCCAATATGATCTTCGTGCCCGTGGGTGAACACTATGCCCAGAAGCTTGTCCGCCTTTTCCACAATAAGGTCGAAGCGGGGTATGACCACATCCACGCCAAGGTGATAATCCTCGGGAAACATCAGGCCGCAGTCAAGAAGAACGCACCCCTGGGCCGTTTCCAGCAAGGTGCAGTTCATTCCGATTTCGCCGTACCCGCCAAGCGGATAGATGGTCAACAGAGCTTCTTCTTCCTGCATGAATTTCTCCCTTATAGAGGGTTGCCTTTACTTAAAATCAAGGAAACCTCATCAATGGACAAGTTGGTTGATTTTGCCAGCTCCTCTTTGCTTCGGCCGGATTTGTAGCCTGAAGTGATGATTTCCCGCAAAAGGCCGGGCGAGCGGGTTACCCCCTGCGCCTCGGAAAGCAGGCGCTTAAGCTCCTGAATCCGGTTAGTCAGGTGGGCGTCCAGCTGCATCAGTTCGGCCTGGCGCTGGTCAAAAGATTCCATAAGCTCATGCTCAAGCTGGGTGTTAATATCCAGCTTGGCAAGCAGACGTTCCTGATTGGCCTGCAATTTGTTCAAGAGGGCCTCGGAGCGCTTCAGCCTGGAAAAAAACCAGAGCAATGTCAGAAGAAAAAAAACTTCGATAACGCTTGCTCCGATAATGACCCAGAAAGAAAGTTCCATTTTATCTCATTCCGGCACAAAAGCCGGTAATTAAATTTTAACGTCAAGCAAATGCCCGGCCCATGGGCGGGCTGGGGCGTCCGGCTTCTCCTCGGGCGCGGCATGCTCCTCTTTTTCTTTTGCATGCGCGTCCCTGCGGCGCTGTTTGCGTTCTTCTTCGGGCTCGTCGCCCACTTTAAAAATGGTGTCCCCTTTTTCCGTTTTTTGCACCTGCTTCTGTTCCTGGCGCAAATCCTCAACGGCTTTTTGCTGGGCAGCGGTTTGCTGGGCGGCCGGAGAAACTTGCGCGTCATGGGCCACTTTTTCAATAATGCCTATCGGTGCGATGGAAATGGGAACAATGTTTCCAGCACTCATGGTCGTAGTCCTTATTCCACAGCTGCCCTGAACTGCCGCAGGGGAAACAGTTTGGCGGCAAGCGGTCAATACGTTTGTCTATTAAATATATAGCGCAGACACGCCGGGTTTGGCAAGAGCCGCCATTTGCTTGAAAAGCGTCGCGAATTTGACGCTGCCCGTTGCCCGGGGCAAACTCGGCTTCAGAGGCTGCCCGGAATGGGGGCGAAAGCAAATTATCCTTGTTCAGAAGCGCGGGAGGAGGCTGCGTTGCCAGGGCTTTTTCAAAGTAAAAAACCATACAGAAATTTATGCAGTTTATGTGCCACACCTGTGCGCTATGCCCATTTTTTTGGAAGCTGAAACGAAAAGGCGCAGCTTTTAACGGCTGCGCCTTTTTTCTGGCTAGTCATCCTGGAACGGCTTTCTGCTGTAAACAGGCCCAGAGCGCCGTCCGGGTCAAAAGATGGTTAGCGTTAGCGGGCGTCGATTTTGGCAATATGAGCAACAACCACGCCTGCAAGCATAACACCAGCCGCAATGATAAGCTGAAATACGAAACTCATAATGTACT
>CAZDJL010000111.1:0-4848 GCA_964505745.1 uncultured Desulfovibrionaceae bacterium
TCTTGAGTTCAGACGTGTGATCTTCCGATCTCAGACCAGATCGAACACCCGGTCTGCCAAATGGCGGTCGCGGAATTTTTCGGCAAGCCGCATGCAGCCTTCGCGTTCAAGCCCCACTCCAACCACCAGGTCTAGCGTGCATGCTTCTCCGGGGTTAAGCGCTATATAGCAGCGGATGGCCACAACCGGATCGAGCACCGCACCCTGGGCGCCTGAAAGGGGGCTGTATTCTTCCATTGCGGCCGGGTTGCGCAGGGTTCTTCCCCGCCCCACGAAACGGTTGCGGTCGGTTTCATAGGAAATTCCGGAAACGGAACAGCCGTGCGTTGACATCAAATGGAACATGTGCGGAGAGCCCTCATGCCGCGAACGCGGCCTCCGGCTGCAAATAATGGTCTGGGCCTCCGGCACTATTTCGCTTTGCACGAACAGCTTGTTAAAGGCCGGGTGCTGGGCGTCGGCCATGGGGTCGGAAAGCACCACTTCGGCGTAACTGGTTACTTCTATGCTTCGCCGCACATGCGACCGGTTTACTATGTTTACCCGCCTCAGTTCAACATCCTCTTCGGGCGATACGACTATTTCGGTATGCACGTCAAAATTGTTTCTTTTTACCTTGAACCCGGCCCTGGCTGTACTGAAAACGGCTTCATAGGAATCGACCCTGGCAAGTGTGGGCTGGTGGGTGGACGACCAGTATTCGCCAGTTTGCAAATCGCGCAGATAGCAGAACAGCCCCTGCCCGTCCGCCACCGGGTCCAGGCGCCAGCGGGTTACCGCCATTTTCTGGTAACGGCTGTAGCCTGCCCCGCTGGAGTTGACCATTACATGGTAGTTGCTGTTAGATAGAAGCTGCACTGCCGGCTCATATTCGTCCGGGTTGCTGAAAACCCTCAGCCTGTTTTCGGTTTTAAGCGCAGGAGCTTTGGCGCGGTGGGAGGTGAGGTGGTTCAGGGTTTGGAAATGATCTGGAGCGAGCCTGGGCATGCGTTCTTCCAGCAGCAGGGACGATGCCTTGAAGTGAGGGTCTTTCATGAATCTTTTTTGCATGGGCCCGTCCAGCAGCACGGTGGCGAGAGCCAGCAGGCTCATGGCCTGGTGGTGGGCCATGAAGCAGTAGATTGTGGCGTTGCTCTGCCCGCGCGGCAGGCGTATGGCCGTGTAGTCCACCGCCTCATACAGCCCGTAGCGTCCGTAAGCTCCGCGGGCGGCCAGGTCTTTCATGTTCTTGCAGGCTTCGTCCGGCACGAACATCAGAGCCAGGGCGGAGGCATAGGGCGCCACCACATAATCGTTGGCAAGGCCCCGTTTCAGCCCCAGGCCCGGCGCTCCGAAAGCCTGATACTGGTAGTTGAACGCGGCGTCCCGCATATTGTAGGCGGATTCGGAAATTCCCCAGGGCAGCCCCTGGCTGAGGCCATAGGCGATCTGGCGGTAAACCGCGTTGTGGCAGGTTTCGTTAAGGATGGTTCCCTCAAGGCTGGGCATGACCAGCTCCGGCATGAGATACTCGAACATTGAGCCGGACCATGACATCAGCACGGAGCGGCTGCCTCTGGTGTTCATCATCCGCCCAAGCTGGAACCAGCTTTCCTGGGGTATCTGGTTTTGGGAAATAGCCACATAATAGGCAAGCCGCGCCTCGGATGCCAGAAGATCGTAATAGCTTTTG
Organism: uncultured Desulfovibrionaceae bacterium; assembly: GCA_964505745.1. Lineage (GTDB taxonomy): Bacteria > Desulfobacterota > Desulfovibrionia > Desulfovibrionales > Desulfovibrionaceae > RGIG1962. Next base: position 1,673 of record CAZDJL010000111.1, read on the forward strand.
TCCAGGCGGCTTTCCTGCACATTGTAGCCAATGGAAAAAAGGTCGCGTTCCTTGTCGAACAGGAATCCGAAGTCCATGGTTGCAAATTCCAGCAGGCTTGCCGCGAGCTTCTCCGAGCGTTCCACCATGCTGCCGGCCTGCTCCCTTATTTTATAAACCGCTTCACGGGCAACGCCAGGAACCTTGTCCATATCCAGTTCCGCCAGTTTGCGCAGGGTGGGAATCTGGAGCTCTTCCACATCGGGGAACACTCCCTGGGGAAGGCGGATGTCTTCTATGAATTCGCACAAATCACGGCATTGCTCCACAAGCATGTTCATCCAGAATGAGCCTTCGGGGCTGTATTTAAGCTCGGTGTCGGCTTCCAGCTCTTTGGCCAGGGCGTATATGTTCCACAGATTTTTGCCTGCTTCGTCCAGGTTGGGCGCTTCTTTGGCCTGAGCTGCCGCCAGCGCCACTTTTAACGTTTGCCAGGTTTTGCTTATTTTGGCTTCGCGGCCCAGCGGCTCCGCCAGGATTTGCATCGTGTCCAGAATGCCGCTTAAATAATGGCGGTCGTAAACAGGTTCATCTGGGATGTCCAGCAGGCCCTGGCGCAGGGTGAGAAGATGCCCGGCCATGTTTCCGCTGTCCACAGTTGAAATATATTGCGGAATAAGCGGTTCCAGAGTCCGCGTGTCATACCAGTTATAGAAGTGCTTCTGATAGCGCTCCATCCGGAACATGGTGACAACGGTGTTGTCCAGGCGGTCAAGCAGCCTTTTTGTGCTCAGATACCGGAAGTCGTGCGCGCAAAGGTGCGCCAGCATGGACAGGCCGATATTGGTGGGTGAAGTGCGGTGGGCGACGGCCGTCCCCGGCTGTTCCTGCACGTTGTCCGGTGGAAGCCAGTTGTTTTCTTCGTTTACATAGCGGTCAAAAAAGGCCCATATCCTGCGGCTGGTATGGCGCAGAAAACGTTTTTCCTTCACTGTGGGGATAAATTCTTTTTTCTTGCGTGGGCGCGAAAGATGCCAGGCTACAAAAGGCGAAGCCAGCCAGAAAAACGCAAACAGCATGGCCGGAAACAGGGCCTGGGGGTGAAGGCAGGCCCCGGCTGCTGCGCCTGCTCCAATAAGCACTCCTCCCCGCATGGCCCAAATGTTTTCTCTCAGGGTTTTGGGGCTTGTTTTTTCTGTGTCGGAAGACGGGTTCCATTGCAGCAGGTTCTTTTTGCTTATCAGCAGCCGCCATAAGGTCCGGAAAATGGCGTCCAGCGTATACGCGGCTTCATGGCTCAGCCAGACCAGGGTGAGCATGGAGCGCAGGCATTGTTCCCCGAAATGCCCTGAGGCCGACTCTAGATGCTTTGAAATGGAAATGTCCGCTGGTTTGCGGAAAAGTGAGATTATGAAATCAAGGAAAGGCAGGGCGAAAATCAGGCCCAGCAGCGCGGCCGTCCAGAAAACAGGCTGCCCGGTGGCGAACCAGCCGGTCAAAAACATGGCGACCAAAGAAGGCGCAACCAGGCTTCTGCGCAAATTGTCGCCCATTTTCCATAAGGACAGTATGGACAGGGGGTTTCTTCCCCTTTTTCCTTCCGAAGCGGGAATCAGCGGCATCAGCCAGGGCAGAAGCTGCCAGTCCCCCCTGATCCAGCGGTGGCGGCGGGCCGCGTCGGAGGCGTAGGAGCTTGGGCTGTCCTCAAACAGCACAAGGTCGGTAATCAGGCCGGACCGGGCGAAGCAGCCCTCAATCAGATCGTGGCTTAAAATGCTGTTGTCGGGGAAACGATCCTTCACCGCGTTTTCAAACGCGGCGAGGTCGTATATTCCTTTGCCCACATAGGAACCCTGGCTGAACAGATCCTGATAAATGTCCGACACCGCGTTGGTATAAGGGTCTATGCCCGGGTCGTTGCTGAGCAGGGCCGCATATCTTGTTTTCATCGCGCTGACCAGGGTGGTTCCCACCCTTGGCTGCATCACTGCATACCCGGCGATAACCCGGCCTGTTTCAGCATCGCTGATGGGGCGGTTGAGCGGGTGGGCCATTGTGCCGATCATCTGCCAGGCCGCATCGCGCGGCAGTTGTGTGTCGGTGTCCAGAGTGATTACATAATGCACAGGGAAAACGTCCCGGTTTCCCCTAAGCTGTTTTGGCGGGTTCAGGGTGTTGCCGTGTATCAGCATGAAGTTTTCGGGGCCTTCATGCCCCAGCAGCAGCGCGTTGAATTCCGACAGTTTCCCGCGCTTGCGTTCCCGGCCCATCCACACGCCCTCTTTTGGGTTGTACACCCGGGGCCGGTGGCAGAGAAAGAAATAATCCACGGTGCTGCTGGGATATTTGCTGTTGAGATGCTCAATGGCCTGATGCGCCTTGTAGAGCAGGCTCTGGTCGCCGGGCATGCTTTCCGAGGGGGCGTCCTTGAAATCGGTGAGCAGGCCGAACTGGATGTTTTTGTCGCGGTTGGCCAGAAAATGCACTTCCAGGCGGTCGGCCAGTTTTTCAATGTCGCCTTCACATCCCAGCATGGTGGGCATTACCACCAGAGTGCGCATTTCGGGAGGAATGCCTTTTGCGTAGCCCATGCGGGGCATGAAGTCGGGCGAAATAAGCGAGGTGGTAAGCCAGTTCACCAGTTTTATGCCAAGCTGGCTGGCCACGACCGCTACCGGAACCAGGGCCAGCGCCAGCCAGAATTCGTGCCAGCTGTTTTCTTTGAGAATTTTGAAAAAGGGCCAGGCAAACAGGGCGGTGAGGGCCAGGGTCAGGCCAAGATACAGGAACAGGGAACGTGCGTCTTTTAGGCTGAACATGCCCTCGCGCGAGCTTCGGGGCGGTTTGCCGCCGTCTTCCACAAGCAGGGACCGGAGCAGGGGGCGTCCGTCGTCAATCAGGTAATAGCCCACATGGCAGAGCACGCTCATGTCTTCAGTCCGGCAGGCGATCTCCTCCGGCCGGGGGTCGCCCGACAGGAGATTGTCGCGGGCGAGGGCCACAACTTTTCGGGCCACCTCCAGCTCTTCAAGCTGGTATTTGCGGGCAGTTTTTTCCACTACATGGCGGTAATGATCGCGGGTGGCGAAATCCATGCCCGCATAAATGTCTGCCGGATCCATGCGAAGGGTCTGCTCAACCAGGCTTACGTCTTCCACAAAATCCCGCCAGTTCTGGGCGGAGATTATGCGCAGGGA
>CAZDJL010000112.1:0-4845 GCA_964505745.1 uncultured Desulfovibrionaceae bacterium
CCGTGATTCAGTATGTGGTTGAAGAAGCCCTCAGGGCCGGGCTTAAGGATGTAGTTTTCATCACCAGCAAGGAAAAACGGGTGATCGAAGACCATTTCGACTACAACCTGCAGCTTGAAGAAACACTTGAAAGAGCCGGCAAAAAAAGCCTGCTCAAAGAAGTGCGCGCTGTTGGGGAAATGATCAACATCATTTCCGTGCGCCAAAAAATGCAGCTGGGCCTTGGGCATGCAGTTCTTTGCGCGAAAGAAGTCGTCTGCAATGAACCTTTTGGCATAATTCTTGGCGATGACATGATTATAGGACGGGACGCAGGAATCATCCAACTGATTAAAGCCTATCAAAAATACAATCTTCCGGCGATTGGCGTAATGGAAGTTCCCGAGGAAAAAGTGTCCCGCTACGGAATAGTGTCCGGCCAGGAAATCGCCCCAGGCATATTGCGCATAGACAAGATGGTGGAAAAGCCCAAACAGTCCGAGGCTCCTTCAAACCTTGCAATTGTGGGGCGCTATGTGCTTACCCCCGATATTTTCTGGCATATAGAAAACAGCAAAAAAGGGCATGGCGGTGAAATTCAGCTCACAGACGCCTTGCAAAAGCTTGCATCCGACAGGGGGATGCTCGCAGTCAAGATTAAAGGGTTGCGTTTTGACGCCGGAGACTGGGTTGAATACCTTACCGCCAATATCTATTTCGCCCTGCAGGACGAAAGCTTACGGGATGATCTGCTTGAGCAGTTGCGCCCACTGCTTAAATAAGCAGCGGTAAGCCTGCGGACCTTGTCCGCCAATTTTACACGAAACCGAAGTGCTCGTTTCATCTGAATATGATTCTGGGAAAAAAGCACTAAACATCTGCAAAAACAAATCGGCCAGCTTTTCCCGGCATTCCACCGGGAGCAGCTGGCCGTTCAGCCATAACCCTTTAGGCCTTTTACCCGCCTGACAGGCAGGGAACAGGCTATTATGATTTTTGCTATTTTTTCGCAATTATCTCAATTTCAACCATTGCCCCAAGCGGCAGGCCTGCCACTGCAATGGCGCTGCGGGCCGGGTAAGGTTCTGAAAATCTGGTTTTATACACCTCGTTCATAGCTGCGAAATCCGCCATATCGGTCAGGAACACAGTAACCTTCTGCACATGGCTTTCATCAAGCCCGGCCGCAGCCAATACACTCAGGGCATTTTTGAGACATTGCTCTGTCTGAGCGCCTACACCTCCTGGCGCCAGTTTTCCGGTTTCCGGCTCAACCGGAATCTGGCCGGAGAGAAAAATCAGTCCCCCTGCATCCACAGCATGGGAATACGGGCCTACGGCCTTGATGTCGGGTGATTGGATAGCTTTTCTGGACATAACACGGGCTCCTTACTGGAATAACGTGCGCTCAGGCACGCTTTCTGTGTCAAAATGGTCTTCAATATCCACATTCTGAAGGGGCGAGAAGCTGAAAAGCTTATCGCTCAGGCTGGCCTTGAGATTTATATTTTTGAAAACAATATTGTTCTCATTTCCAAAAAAATCAAGAATGCGCACCTGCTTTATGATGCCAGTTTTCGGTTCAAGCCAGATATACGCCTCGGTAAGCTGCTGGGTGGGTTTGAGCGGATAGAGGTGATATTCAACCAGCCCGGCAACGTTTTTTTCCGAGGCTATTTCAAAATCCTCGCGCATATTGGCCTGACCGGTGACCACCTTGATAAATGAGTTGCTGTCGTCAATCACATCGAGATTATACCGGTATGCCACGTCCTCGTCAGGAAGATAGTCCCACACATCATCTTTTGTAATAATCAAAATTTCGTGCTCTTTACCGGTCACCTCCCAGTGCACCAGCAAAGGTTTTTTAAATTGGAGAACCCCGGGGCGAGTGGTTTTGCTTCCGCTTTCCCTGTGCACCAAAGTCTGCTCAAACTCACAGCGCATACTGGCCATATCAGAATATGTCTTCTGCATAACGTCGATCAGGCCGGATGCTTCACCCGGTTTGGCAAAAGCGCCGGAAGCAAGCATAAACAGCGCCATCATGGAAAAAATAACAGTTTTTTTCATACATTCACCTCAATCTTCTGAAAAGATTGGAGAAAGCCATCTCCCAAACGGGAACAAAAAAACCTTGCTGTGTTTTCTATTTTATAATCTGGCGAGGACGGCTGCCATCTGCCGGGCCAATAATGCCATCCTGTTCCATCTGCTCTACAAACCGGGCGGCCTTGTTAAAACCAATCCGGAAGCGGCGCTGAATAAGAGAGATGGAGGCCTTGCCCTGTTCCATTACAAATTGCACGGCCTGCCCGTAAAGAGGATCGTCCACCGTATCGCCCGCTCCCCCGGCTCCGGAACCAACGCCAAGACCATCATTATCAGGAGTTCCCCAGTCATTCAAGTCAACATCGTAGCGTGGAGGAAACAGCTTTTTCCAGAACCCAACGCTTGCCACCACATCTGCATCCGGCACAAAAGCCCCGTGCAAACGCTGCATGCGCCCCCCTCCCGGCTTCATCAACATATCTCCTTTACCAAGAAGATGCTCAGCCCCCACAGTATCCAGAATTGTACGGGAGTCGTGCTTTGAGGTAACCTGAAAAGAAATCCGGCAAGGGAAATTGGCCTTGATCAACCCTGTGACTACGTCCACACTGGGGCGCTGGGTGGCGATGATAAGGTGTATTCCAGCGGCCCTGGCCAGCTGGGCCAGACGCACTATAGCCACCTCAACCTCTTTGCCCGCGGTAAGCATCAGGTCGGCCAGCTCGTCTATGACAATCACCAGATAAGGCATGGGCTCAAGCCCTTCAACCGTTTCAGGCTGGGTGGCGGCAAGTTCCGCCAGTTTTTCATTATACCCGGCCAGGTTGCGCACCCCTAGCTGGGCAATGGCTTCATAACGGCGGTCCATCTCATGCACGGCCCAGTCAAGCGCGCTTTTGGCCTGAACCATTTCCGTAACCACCGGATGCACCAGATGAGGCAAGTCGGCATAAACGGCAAGCTCAATCCGCTTGGGGTCGATAAGCAGGAGCTTAAGCTCATCCGGAGCAGCCTTGAAAATCAGGCTTAAAAGAATGGAATTGAGGCAAACACTCTTGCCAGCCCCGGTTGCCCCGGCAACCAGGAGATGGGGCATTTTGGCCAGATCGGCCACTGCGGGAGCCCCTGTAGTGTCTTTTCCAAGGGCCATAGTAAGCAGTGAACCCGCTTCATTATAAGCGGAAGATGCCATTATCTCCCGGAAAGAAACCATTTCCCGTTTTTCATTAGGAATTTCAATGCCCACGGCATCGGTGCCGGGAATAGGCGCCTGCACCCGCACCGCAATCGCTCTCATTGCCAGCGCGATATCATCGCCCAAAGAGGCAATGCGGCTGACCTTGACTCCGGGAGCGGGCTTTATTTCAAACATGGTTACTACCGGCCCCGGAACAATGTCCTGAAGTTTGCCCTGAATGCCAAAATCCGCGAGGCAGTCCATAAGGTCGCGCCCGCGCGCCTCCAATTCCTCGCTCTTCTGAACATTTCTATCCACTTCCAGTTCGGTAAGCAGGGTAATTGGCGGCAAAGTTTTGCCGGAAGCACTCTTAGCTTTCACAGGCTCGGCTGCATCTTCCAGGGCGTCGTCTAAAGCCGCTCCATTGTCATGTGTGAACTCCAAGCTTTCAACACCCCGGTAGGCCGCTGTAATGGCAAGTTTTCTGTTCGCATCCAGTGCCCTGGGCGCGGCCTTGCGGCCCGCAGCAGAATCGGGTTCCTGCACGCCGCTTCCGGGCCGTATACGCGCGAACAAGCCCTTCAGCTTGCCGGTAAACGCCGTAAGCGGATTTTGCCCGTGCCCTGCAACCGGGGCATTCCCCTTGTTTTTTTGCCCAGGCTTTGCGGTTACACTATAAGAGCGGCTTCGGCTTCCTTCCTGCCCGCCTTTATATTTTTTGGGAATAAGTTTTTTTACCAGCGCGAACCAGGAAAGCCCGGTTATCAGATAGCTGCAGGCCAAAATCAGAAATATCCAGGTCAGCACCGCTCCGGGCACACTAAGCAGCCGCACTGCGTACGAGGAGAGCAGCGTTCCCAGAACCCCGCCGCCGCGAATTTCGCCAATGCTTATGTCGCCCTGGCTTCCCGCAGCTGAAATGCAAAGGGCAAGCACCAAAAGACCCAGCCAGCGCCACCATCCCAACTCGAAAGAAGGCATGGCCCGCGACAGCCCGAGGCCGAGGACGCCAAAAGCGATGATATATGAAGAAATGCCCAGAAGGTCCGCCATCAGGCCTGACAAGTATGCGCCAATCAATCCAGCCCAGTTTTCAATTTCAGCATTGCCGCTTACCGAATGGTTCAGGCTGGGATCGGCCTGGCTGAACGAAAGCAGACTGATAAGGAAAAGAAGGCCCAGAAAAACCAGCAGCAGGCTGGACAAATCCGTGAGCAATTTTTTGGTGTTCGTAGAAACTCCTGAACGAGCCACTAATGGCTCCCCCGGGCAATGCCTGGGGAAAAACCCTCCGAACCCGGCTGCCGGGTTCGGAGGATATGTTGCCCATGTTTGAGTGAAAACCGCAACAATAATTTCAAAGAACTGTGGAAGCGCTTTTTATTCGCGGCCAAGATATCCGCGGCTGCGGGTGTCTACCTTGATCCTGTCTCCGGTGTTGATGAACAGGGGAACCTGAATGGTCGCTCCGGTTTCAATAGTAGCGGGCTTGGTAACGCTGGACACGGTGTCGCCCTTCAGGCCGGGGTCGGTATGAGTAACTTCAAACACCATGGCGGCCGGAATTTCCAAATCAATGGGTTTGCCATTGTAAAGCATAATGAAAACTTTTTCGCCGTCTTTGCAAAAATCGCTCT
>CAZDJL010000113.1:0-2462 GCA_964505745.1 uncultured Desulfovibrionaceae bacterium
AGACGTTGCCGCCAAAGCAACCGCCTCTGCGCGAACCAGGAGGCCGCAGGAGGAATCATTTCCAGAATTTACGCAGGGCTGCCTTCCAGGAAGAGGCCCGCAATTATAGCCCCACCCAGCCTGGTTTTGAAAAAACAAAAAACCCCTGTCAAAAATTTTGTTTTTTCGAAAAAATAAGCCCATGCATTGACATTCCTGCAAGAAGATGCGAACCTTGAGCCATGCCGCCCGTACCTGCGGGCGCCAAATTCAAAAACAGGAACAGGCCAATGAGCAATTCTTCCACCAACAAACTCAGGCAAACCACTCTTTTCAGCACCCATGTGGCTCTTGGCGGCAACATGGTCGATTTCGGCGGATGGGAAATGCCGCTATGGTACAGCACGGGAGCCATTAAAGAGCATATGGCGGTCATCCGGGCGGCCGGGCTGTTCGACACCAGCCATATGTCGGTGGTGCTGGCCAAAGGTGAAACAGCCCGCGGCTTTTTAAATTACGCCCTTACCCGCGACATTTCCGGGCAGCGCCTCGAGCGCTGCGGGTACAGCGCCATCTTGACGGAAGAGGGATTCTGCCTGGACGACACCATCATCTATCCTCTGGCAGAAGATTTTTTCGCCCTCGTGGTCAACGCGGGCATGGGCGAGAAAGTGATCGCACACATGCGCTCTCTGCCCGGAGGGGATTGTATCCAGTGGCAGGACCTTACCGGGCAGGTAGCCAAGCTCGACATCCAGGGGCCGCTTGCCTACAGCATACTCCGCCCCCTGGTGAAAAACCCCGAACAGGTGTTTGAAAGCTTCCCCTACTTCAGTTTCAAGGGAACTTTCGACTTTCCCCGCAGCCAAATTGCCCTGGCCGACGGCACCCCTGTTCTGCTTTCCCGCACCGGCTACACCGGAGAGGCCGGGTTTGAAATCTACCTTTCCCCATCGCACGCGCAAAAGGCGTGGGAAATGCTGCTTGAAGCAGGAGCGCCGCACGGGCTGATTCCCTGCGGCCTGGCCGCGCGCGACTCTCTGCGGGCCGGAGCGGTGCTTGCCCTCAGCCATCAGGACATTGGCAACTGGCCTTTTATAAACCATCCCTGGCCCTGGGCCCTTCCCTTTACCGAAGATGGAAGTTTCAGCAAAGATTTTTTCGGGCGAAAAGCGCTTGAATCGGCCAAGGCCCAGCACACCCTCGCCTACGCAGGGTTCGACCCCCGCAAAGTGGACACCCACGATGCGCGCGCAGTGTACAACGGAAAGGATGTGGGCTCTGTGTTAACCTGCGTTGCAGATATGGCCATCGGCCGGGTGGACGGCAAAATCATGAGCGCGGCCTGCCCCCCTGAGGCGGGGAAACCAGAGAACTTCTCCCCCAGAGGGCTGGTTTGCGGTTTCGTGAAAGTGGAAGAAAAGCTTGAGCCGGGCGCGGAACTGATACTGAAAGACGGCCGCCGTGAAATCAGGGTTGAAATAACCGAAGACATCCGGCCCTGCCGCACCGCGCGCAAAAAGCTCGACAGCATGATTTGACGGGGGAGCCTGTTTACACTGCCCCCGGCTGGACGGAAAACTTCCCGCCCGGACTGAGATGAAAAACAGCGGGGTTTAAACCCCTGAGAAAACTTGAATCTTAACCAAGACATTACAAAGCGATCAGGAGCAGCCATGAAAGACCTTAAAGATTTGAATTTCCCCGATGATATAAAATATGCGGAAGACCACGAGTGGGTCTCCATTGAAGCCCCTTTCCGCATTGGAGTTTCGGACTTCGCGCAAGACGCGCTGGGCGACCTCACCTATGTGGAGCTTCCCGACGTGGGCATGGAGCTTAAAAAAGGCGATGAGTTCGGAACCCTTGAATCGACCAAGTCGGTAAGCTCTCTCTACAGCCCTGTTTCCGGGCAGATAACCGCGGTAAACGAAGCCCTTGAGGACGACCCCGGCCTGGTTAACAGCGACCCTTACGGCGAAGGCTGGATTATTGAAATTGCGCCTGAAAACGAGGATGAACTTGACGAACTGATGGACGCGGCGGCATACGCAGGGCATCTTGAACAAGAGGGCCATTAACATGCGCTATCTTCCCCATACCGAGGCGGATATTGAAGAAATGCTCAAAGCCGTGGGGGCGGGCAGCCTGGACGCCCTTTTCGCCCAAATACCCGAGAATTCGCGCCGCGAGCACCCCCTCAACCTGCCTGAACCGCGCACAGAGTGGGAGCTTCGCGCCCATTTGGAAGGGCTTGCCGGAAAAGGCGGAGGAGACTGGAAAGTCTTCGCGCACGCCGGGTCTCAGCCTCACCACATTCCGGCGATAGTCCCGTATCTCGCGTCGCGTTCAGAATTCCTCACATCCTACACCCCATACCAGCCGGAAATGACCCAGGGCACGCTTCAGGCCATTTTTGAATTCCAGACCCTGATTTCCCGCATGGTTGGCCTGGAAGTGACCAACGCCAGCATGTATGACGG
>CAZDJL010000113.1:2562-4828 GCA_964505745.1 uncultured Desulfovibrionaceae bacterium
GCGGCCCACGCCGCCGGGGGGCTTCTGGCCTCCGGGTTCAGTGAGCCGTTTGCCCTGGGGCTGATTAAAAACCCCGGAGAACAGGGGGCGGACATTGTATTTGGCGAGGCGCAAAGCCTGGGCATGGCCCAGGGCTTTGGAGGCCCCACCCTGGGCCTGCTTTCCTGCAAAGAGGAATATGTGCGCCAAATTCCCGGCCGTCTGGCAGGCAGAACAAAAGACCTGGACGGCAAAGAGGGCTTTGTGCTTACCCTGTCCACCCGCGAACAGCATATCCGCCGTTCGCGCGCCGTCAGCAACATTTGCTCCAACGCGGGGCATTGCGCGCTCACCTGCGCAATGTTCATGGCCTCAATAGGCGGAACCGGATTCCGGCAAACCGCCCAGGCCAACCTGGACCTGGCCGCTTATTTAAAGGCCGGCCTGGAGAAAGCGGGCTTTTCCCCGCTTGCCTCTTCGCCCACATTCAATGAATTTGCGATGTATGCGCCGGAAGGGTTTGAGGCAATTCATCAAAAACTGCAAACTAAAAAAATACTGGCCGGGCTTCCCCTGGCAAACTGGCGCAAATTGCTGCCCAGCATTGAAAATATAGACCGGGCCTGGCTGTTCGGGGCCACCGAAACCAGCAGCACGGAAGATATCGACGCCCTGCTTAAAGCAATTAAGGGAGGGGCTTAATTTATGTCTGAACAAAAATTCACCCCGGCCGGCACAAGCGGCCTTATTTTAAATGAAAAACTGCTTTGGGAAAAAGGGCGCAAAGGGCGCGAAGCGATCAGCCTTGTAAAAACCAAGGCCCCAAAAACGGCCCTGCCCGCCGGGCTTGCCGGAAACGGCCCGGACTGGCCCGATCTTTCGGAACTGGAGGTGGTCCGCCATTACACCCGGCTTTCTTCCTGGAACTTCGGCATAGACACCGGAATGTACCCGCTAGGCTCCTGCACCATGAAATACAACCCGGTCATCAACGAATGCATGGCCTCTTTGCCAGGGTTCGCCCATTCGCACCCGCTGCTTCCGGCGGAAGCTTCCCAGGGCGCTATGCAGCTTATTTACGAACTGGAAAAGCACCTCGCGGAAATAGTGGGGCTTAAGGAAGCCTCCATGCAGCCGGCTGCCGGCGCGCACGGGGAACTTTGCGGCATGCTGATGATTGCCGCCTACCACCGCGAAAATGAAAAGTCCGGCGCGCCCATAAAAACCAAAGTGCTGATGCCCGACACCTCCCACGGCACCAACCCGGCCACCGCCAGCATGTGCGGATTTACGGAAATAAAAGTTCCGCTTGGCCCGAAAGGTTACATAGAGCTTGAAGAAATAGAGAAGCTGATGGCCGATGACGTGGCCGGCCTGATGATCACAAACCCCAACACGCTGGGCCTGTTCGAGCGCAACCTCGCCGAGATCATCGCGCTGATCCACGAGCGCGGAGGCCTGGTTTACGCCGACGGGGCGAACCTGAACGCGGTCATGGGCTACGCCGATCTGGGCCGGATGGGCGTGGACGTTGTTCACTACAATCTGCATAAAACCATGTCCACCCCGCATGGCGGAGGCGGCCCCGGCGCAGGCCCGGTGGCGGTTGGCGACACTCTCACGCCATTTCTGCCCGGCCCCCGAATAGTGAAGAAGGAAGACAAGTTCGAGTGGAACGCAGACCTGCCGCTGTCCATAGGGCGCCTGCACGGCTTCCACGGCCAATTCGGGGTTGGGGTAAGAGCGTATTCATATATTCTGAGCATGGGCGAAAACCTGAAAAAGGCCAGCGCCCTGGCCGTGCTCAACGCCAATTACATCAAAGAAAAACTCAAGGGCGCCTTCGATCTGCCCTTTGACGGGCCATGCATGCACGAATGCGTGTTCACCGACGCAAAGCAGCGTGACGGCAAGGTCACCACCCTGGACATAGCCAAGCGCCTTATCGACTTCGGCTATCACCCCCCCACGGTGTTTTTCCCTCTGGTGGTCAACTCCGCCATAATGATTGAACCCACGGAAACGGAAAGCAAGGAAGAGCTGGACGCGTTTATCGAGGCCATGCTGGAAATAGCCCGCGAGGCCAGGGAAAACCCGGAAGCGCTGCGGGAAGCGCCAACCCTGACCAAGGTGCGCCGCATGGATGAAACCACCGCCGCGCGCAAGCCAATCCTCACCGGAGACATGAAGTGAAACTGGTAATTATCGGTTCCGGGCCGGGAGGGTATACCGCCGCCCTGCGCGCAAGCCAGCTGGGCGCGGAGGTTACGCTTATCGACAGAAACGA
>CAZDJL010000114.1:0-4786 GCA_964505745.1 uncultured Desulfovibrionaceae bacterium
CGTGGAAGACGCCCTCCCGTTATGGAAATTGGCGGCGTAGGCGGCGTCCGCAAAAGGTTTGCCGGCAGGATTGCCCACATACTCCCGCTTTGAAAATTCAACATCCCCGGCGGCATCCATCCGTATCTGGCTGCGGTAAAGAAGCCCGGCCGCCCACTGGTCGTTAAACTGATAATGCAAAGCCGCGTTAAACCCCACACCCAGGGCATTCGCATCCTGGATATTGCTGTCAACATCAAGAACCCCCACCCCGACGTTAATAGGCACCCTTTTCTGGAGATCGAGGTTTACATACATCATCTCCACGCCAAGCGCGAACGAAAATTTATCGTCCACCTTTACTGCGAGGTTGGGGTTGAGAGAGGCGGAAAGCATGCTCACGCTGTAAATATTATAGCGCCCCGGCCAGTCTTCCGGGTAATCGAAGCCCAGCCCGTAGCGGGTGAATTCACCTATCCCGAAAGTGAGGCGGTCATTGATCTGATGTGAGAAATAGGCATGGGGAATGAACCATGTGCTGTGCTTGAGGTTTGTGGTGGTAGCTCCGCCGGAGGCATCATAGGTAGTCATATTGCCCCGGGGAGTAACCGAGCTTGCCCCAAGCATCATGTGTGTTCCCGGCAAACGGGCGAGAAGAGCCGGGTTATACGCCACGCAGGAAACATCGGGCTTGCGGGCCACCATAGCTCCGCCCAGCGACAGGCCTCTGGCGCTGTATTCATAAAGGCCGAAGCCCTCTGCCCAGGCCAGCCCGCCCATTGCAATCCAAACAACAAAAGCCCCAGCCAGCCGAAAGAGAGTCTTCCCCATAATTATATACGTCCCAAAGAAGAAGGCCTGGAAAACCGCATTCACCAATCTGCCGCTTTACAGGCCAAAATAATTTTTGCTCCAAGGCAAAGAATCGTTTTGTCATATGCGAATTCCAAATCAAATACAAGCCCTCTTTTCAGATAAAAGCGCTTTAAATGTAAAATAAACAGCCCAACATGCTTTTTAAACAAAAGTTGAGCCGCTTTTTGCTCTGCAATGAAAAAAACCCGTAATAGCTTACTGTTACGCGCACAACAATATTACTACATTTTCTCTGGTTTTTTTCTACACTTTAACCCTTGACAATTGTTTATATATATTTCCAACAATTATTGAAACATACAGCAATCGCAACCGCAGCGGCGGCCAATATCTTCTGCTGCGGCCTCATGGCCTTGCGACGCAAAATAGAAGCGATTATGCAAATTAAAAGCAGAAATGCCCCAACGCCAGCCATGCAGACGTTTATTTGGCTTGCCCCTTTGCTTTTTTTTTGTGAAGGTAAAAAGCGCTTTTCAATAAAAAACGGAGTGTTCAATAAAAAAATTATGTTTGTAAAGCTGGCCTGTTTCTCATTGCATGGAGTGGACGCATTCAGAGTGGACCTTGAGGTGGATCTGTTCCGCAAAGGCTTGCCCGGCTTCACTATGGTGGGGCTTGCCGAAATATCGGTCCGCGAATCAAAGGAACGGGTATTTTCCGCGCTTAAAAATTGCGGGCACAGGCTCCCGCCATCAAGAATCACCGTAAACCTTGCTCCGGCAGACCAAAAAAAGCAGGGAAGCGCATACGATTTGCCCCTGGCGCTGGGGCTTGTGGCCGCCGCCGGAAGCCTCGACCCGGGCTTGCTTGACGGGGTCTTCATAAGCGGGGAACTGTCGCTGGCCGGAGAAGTCAGGCCCGTTCCCGGCATCCTCCCCATGGCCATACTGGCGAAAAAAGAAAATGCGAAAGCGCTGCTTGTTCCTTTTGAAAACGGCCGGGAAGCGGCAATGGTCAATGGGCTGAAAATTTTCGCCGTGAAAAATCTCGGCGAGGCCCTGGAGGCGCTTACCGGCAACTTTCCGGAATTCGTTTCCCTGGAAACTGAGAGCTCCACGGAAACCAGCCCTTACTGCCAGTATGACTTTGCGGAAGTGAAAGGGCAGGAGCACGCCAAACGGGCTATAGAAATAGCTGCGGCAGGCGGGCACAACCTTCTGTTCATGGGCCCTCCCGGCAGCGGCAAAACAATGCTGGCCCAACGCATCCCCAGCGTGCTGCCCGCGCTTGTGTTTGAAGAGGCCCTGGAAGTGAGCAAAATTTACAGCGTAGCCGGGCAGCGCCCCGCACAGCCCCACTTTTGCGAAGGCCTGGCGGGGGAACGCCCTTTCCGTTCGCCCCATCACACCATTTCATATGCGGGCCTCGCCGGAGGCGGTTCCTCCCCCAAGCCGGGGGAAGTTTCACTGGCCCATGGCGGGGTTCTCTTTCTGGACGAGCTGCCAGAATTTTCCCGGTCGGTTCTAGAAGTTTTGCGCCAGCCTCTGGAATCGGGAGAAATAAATATTTCCCGCTCGGGAACAACTGCCTGCTACCCCGCCAGGTTCATGCTGGTGGCGGCCATGAACCCATGCCCCTGCGGCTACCTGGATGACAATGTGCGCTCCTGCACCTGCACCGGAAAACAGGTGCAAAACTACCGGGCGCGTATTTCCGGCCCCCTGCTGGACCGCATCGATCTGCACATTGAAGTTCCCGCCGTGCCATACGGCGAATTGCGCGCCCCCCTTCCCGGCATGAGCTCGGCCGAAATGCGCGACCGCATCACCAAAGCGCGGAAGGTTCAATCCGCCCGGTATAGCGATATCGGCATTCTGACCAATGCAGAGCTTTCGGGCAAAAGGCTTGAAGATTTCTGCCCTCTGCCCGAATCCGGCCACAAATTCCTGGAAACAGCCGCGGCCCGCTTTGGGCTTTCAGCCCGGTCCTGCGTCAGAATTGTGCGCATAGCCAGAACAATTGCCGATTTGGAACAAAAACCCCATATCACGGATGAGCACCTGGCCGAAGCGGTGAACTGCCGCTTTATGGACAGATCAGTATAAAAAACCTGCCCCCTGCGCGCTTGACAAGCAACTGCTTAGCAATTAAGGTGTTATCTTGGTAAGGTAACGTGACACCTTCATGAAAATTTAATATTGAAAAGCTGCTTCTTGCAAAGCGCTTTGGCGGCGCAGCAGCGCCACCCGCCCCGCAAGCGCGGCGAAATTCACTTCCGCCGTTACGCGCCGAAGCGGGCGCCACGAAATCAATCTGCTCTAGAGGTAAAGCAAAGATTCTGTATGCATATTTCCGAAGGAATTCTTTCCGCTCCCGTTCTGCTGGGGGGGGCAGTCCTCGCCGCGGCCGGGCTGGCTGTTGCGATAAGGCGTTTGAAGCCAGAAGACATACCGAAAACCGCAATGCTTTGCGCCATGTTCTTTGTGGCCTCGCTGGTAAGGGTTCCGCTCGGCCCGGGCAGCGTTCACCTGGTGCTTTGCGGCCTTATGGCAGCGGTGCTCGGCTGGGGCGCCTTCATTGGCATTTTCACGGCCCTGCTTCTCCAGGCTGTGCTCTTTCAATATGGGGGGCTGACCACGCTGGGGGTGAACACTTTTAACATGGCCGCCCCGGCGGTTCTGCTCTATCTCCTTCTCGGCAAATTCCTGCGCGGGGCCAGCTCCAGGGCGGCGCTAGCAGCCGCTTTTTTCATCGGTTTCTCAAGCATTCTTATGGCCGCGCTCTTAACGGGCACAAGCTTGTGGTTTTCAGGAGAGCAATTTCTTGGCATTGCCCAGGCGTTAGTGCTGGCCCACCTTCCCCTGGCGGTGATTGAAGGCCTGATTACCCTGGCGGCGGTGCAATTTTTGCGTAAAGTAAAACCGGACATTCTGCCTGGGCAAAGCCAATAACGGGAGCGACCCATGCATTTTGAAACCTTTGCAAAAGGTTCTTCCCCTCTGCATAAGCTCGACCCCAGAGTTCGGGTAATTTCTGCGATTTTTCTGTCCTTCACGTTTGCGCTGGGCAACGGCCTGTGCATGGCTTTCGCAGGGCTGGGGCTGGGAATGGGGCTGACGCTTGCGGCGCGTTTCCCCTTGCTCCAGGTCGCCCACCGCATGGCCGCAGTCAACCTGTTTCTTGTTCTGGTCTGGATATTTCTGCCATTTTCTTCTCCAGCCGGGCCCGGCGCGGCGTTCGCCCTTGGCCCCTTCACCGCCAGCTGGGAAGGGATACGGCTTGCCCTCCTGATCACGGTGAAGTCAAACTCCATTATTCTGCTGAACCTGGCCCTGCTTTGCAGCATGCGGGTAATCACCCTGGTGCGGGCGCTGGAAGCCCTGCGTCTGCCCGGCAAGCTTTGTCAGACCCTGTTTTTCAGCCTGCGCTATTTTCAGGTAATTCACGCTGAATATCACCGCCTGCACGACGCCATGAAGATGAGAGGCTTTTGCCCCAAAACCAACCTTCATACAATCAGAGCTTACGGGCAGCTTCTCAGCATGCTTCTGGTGCGCAGTCTGAACCGGGGGCAGCGCGTTTACGAAGCCATGCTCTGCCGCGGCTACACCGGAGAACTCCATACCCTGCAAGAAGTCCACCTGAGCCGGGGCGACAGGGTTTTCCTGATTTCAAGCCTGTTTGCAACTATTCTCTTATGGGCAGGGCAAATGACGCTATGATCCGCTTAAACGGCATTTCTTTCTCATACCAGTCCGAAACCGCAAAAATACCGATTTTTGACGATTTTAGCTTCACTCTTTCCCCCGGAGATAAAACCGGATTGACGGGGCCAAACGGTTCAGGCAAAACAACCCTGCTCCGCCTGATTATGGGCCTGGCCAAACCGGACCGGGGCGAAATTCTGATTTTTGGAAAACCCCGCGCAACCGAGGCTGATTTTAAAGAGGTGCGCAGGCGCATAGGCTTTGTGTTTCAAGATGCCGACGAC
>CAZDJL010000115.1:0-4773 GCA_964505745.1 uncultured Desulfovibrionaceae bacterium
AGCAGTATGATGCCGAGGATGTGCTGCGCGGACACGGGTTCGTGCAGCAGAAAGATGCCCCAGCAGGCCGCGGCGAACGGCTCGAACAGGCTCAGGGTCACTCCCGCTGAAACCGGGGTAAGCTTCAGCCCGCCCAGGTAAAGGGTATAGGCCAGCGCCGTGGTCACTATGCCAAGGTGCAGGCTCACCATTACGCCTGCGCCGGAGGCGATCCAGGCGGTGGGGTAGAGGAAAAACACCGGAGTGATCAGAACCGCCCCGATGATGAACAACACCGTCATCACCTGGCCCGGGTTGCGGTCTTTCACCAGGCTCTTGCTGAACACGGAATAGATGCCGTAGGAAAAACCGGCCGTAAGGGCCAGAAGAAGCCCTACCGGGTCGGCCTTTATATTATCCGTAAGCGAAAGGAAACACAATCCCGCTATCGCCACCAGGGTGGCCGGATACCAGATTCTGGCGGGCTTTTCCTTCAGGAAAATGGCGCCCAGAATTCCCCCGGCTATCGGGGTGGTTCCAATGGCCACAACCGTTCCCACCGCCACTCCGGTGCGCCACACCGCCATGAAGAAAGTGAGCTGGTAAACAAGAATGCCCAGCGCGGACAAGATGGTGCGCCCGGCCGGCCAGCCCTTTACCGAAGGGATCTGCCTGGCGAGCAGGCACCAGGCGATCATGGCCAGCCCCCCAACCCAAAGCCGGATGGCCCCGATGACCAGCGGCGTGGCCCCGTCGGGCGCAAGCGCCTGGGCCGTGCCGGTGGTGGAAAAGCAGAGAGAGCCCAAAATCACCAGAAGCGGGCCTTTTGCAATTAAGGAATTCTTCTTGTTTGCCAATGAATGGTTCGTGCTCATAGCATCCTTTTTGTCATTCTCCCCCTTCTTTCTTCAAGAAGGGGGAGGCATATATGGAAAGAGTCCGTTTCAGGGCGGTTCAGCTTTGAAAAAGCAGAGATGCCCTGCCCCCGCGGGCGGACCATTCCGCCGTTATGCGCCGGAGGGAACGCTTAGGACCGGCAATCAAGGATGCTTCGCCCAGGAGGCAGGGCTTGCGATCCCCCGGCCAAATTCCCTGTCCGGCCTGGTAGTGGAAGGGCGCGTATTTTAACGATACGCGCCCTTCCTCCTCAAACCGCCATTTTATTGATTGGGGAAGTAGTCTTCGCAGTTGCCTTCGCGGTACACGTCGAGGGTGGTGCAGTGCAGCATGCCCCCGAAGCGGTATACCTTTTCATACGCAACCGGAACCACTTCAAAGCCCAGCTTGTTCAGCTGATCCATGTAGGCGGTTTCCTTGTCGCCCACGCAGATGGTCTTGGGGTCGAGCGAGAAGGTGTTCATCGAGATCCAGTTCGGGCCATCCATGCCCTGGCCGCGAGGGGTGCTGGAAAGGGTCAGCTTGTCTTTCCAGTGGTAAACCGGGTTTTCGGCAACAATGATTTCCCAGTCATTTTTTCTGAACAGGTCGGTCACCGCCTGGGTGTGAATCGGCTTCTTGGCGCTTACTATGGCCATGCCGGGGCAGGGCAGGGTCAGCACCACGTCGATGTGCCAGGGGTGGTAATATCCCGCAGGGGTAGAGTCGAAGGTTACCGGGTGCAGCCGCAGGCCGCGGCCGGCAAGATAACGGCGCAGCCAGTCCATGCCCGCCTTGTTGGTCACGGAAGAACACTGCCAGAAAATATCCTTGCCCGCGCGGCAGGCGTCGGCAGCGTCCCACATCGGTTCTTTTTCGGTGAGGTGGAACTCCCAGTTCAGCATTTTTTCGCGCTTGGTGGCGTCGTCCCAAACCCACTCATAGTCCCAGAAATAGTTGGGAACAAAAGATTCACTGGTAAGACGGGGACGGGGAGCGGCGGTCCACATGAACTCCGGGTCTTCCTTGAACCATTTCTCGAACAAATCGCGCATGCAGATATATTCGAAGAAACGGGCGCGGCGGCTGCCGGGGGCTTCCATAATCTCGTTGCCAAGCGGCAGGAACAGGTCGCGGGGGTTGTTCACGCCCTGCACGGTGGCCTGGGTCCAGTCCGGGGTGGAGTAGCCGCGCTCGTCCATCTGGGACGGGTGAACCGTTACCCGGTCAACAGTGATTCCGCGCTTTTGCATCATCTTGATGAAGCCGTCCTGCTGCTCAATGGCGTCGCTTACCATGTCCTCCGGAAAAGGCCCGTAATAGCCAAGGCCCATGCCCGCGGCCGCGCAGTTATACATCCAGCCCGGCTCCGGGTTGGCTATCCAGGTGCCCTCGGGCCTGCCCACTACCACACGCTTCAGCGGATCCCATTCGTTCCAGCAATTTACTATCTTAGCCATAATTTCCTCCCGTACAGGGGTATTATAAATTAGAAGGTATGTTCCGCCCGCCGCGTTCAGTGCGGCGGGCGGTCGTTAAAGCTTATTATGCGGCAATCTTGTCAACGTCCATCGCATCGGCTCTCTGACCATTTGCAAACAGCGGGTTGTCATCGGCATCAAAATGGAAGCCGTATTCATTGGAAGGCTTGGCCTTCTGAGTGGCCAGCGACACACCTATCATCACGGCAAAGGCAATGACCGGGGAGGCCAGGGTCCAGACATACCAGATGTCCCCACCGTAAGCGATGCTTTCCGGGCTGAAGCCGCCGGCAAGGCCCGGGCCGAGAATGCGGAAACTGATACCGGCGATGATGCCGGCGATCGCGCCATACTCGTTGGACTTTTTCCAATAGAGACCCAGGGTCATGGCCGCGAACAGGCTGGACATAATCAAGTCGAAACCAAGAGCCATCAGCAGATAAACCATCTTCAGGCTGAGGGCCAGGTATACCGCGAGAACGGAGAGGCTGATTACGCAAATGCGGCTTACCAGAACCAGTTCTTTGTCGGTGGTGTCGGGGCGGATCACGTCTTTCCATACGTTTTTGGAAATCATGCCGCTCATCGCGAGCAGAGCGGAAGAAGCCGCGCCCATAACCGCGGAAAGGCAGGCGCCCACGAACAGAATTACCAGCGGGGTGGGCAGCAGGGTTTTAACCATTACCGGAACGATCAGTTCCATGTCGCCGCCCAGAGTGGCCTCGGGGATGACATCGTTGTGCACCAGGGTCCAGCCGGTGTAGGCAAGCAGAATCATCAGCAGGCTGAGAACGGTTTTGATGCACATGCCTACCAGGGCGGAGTTGCGGGCAACGGAAGCGGTTTTGGCGGCAAAAGCGCGCTGCAGAAGGTCGGGGCTTACAATGGAGCCGATGCCGACCAGACACCAGGAAGCGAACCAGGCCAGCCACATCTGGGGCTCGGCAACCTGGGGCGTAATATGAGTTCTTTCAGCCGGAATAGTGTTGAAAACGGTTTCAAGCCCGCCGGCAAGGCCGAGGGCGATGGGGACAAGCACAAAGATGCCGAGGGCAACGAGGCACACCTGAACCATGTCGGTGGCCATAACCGCCCACAAGCCGCCCAGGGTAGTGTACACGGCAATAACGCCAATGCCGATGATGGCCGCGGTCATAAGTTCCCAGCCCATAAAAGCGTTACATACCTTGGCGAACACCAGAATTTGCACGGAAACCCAGAAAACAAAGGTAAGAATGGTAACCAGGCTGGCTACGAAGCCGGTGCCCTTGCCGAAACGCAGATAAAAATAGTCGCCCATGGAAAGCAGCTTGAGCCGCCAGAGCTTCGGCATGTAGAACAGGCCGGCCAGAAGCAGGCAGAAAATGCCGCCCAAAGCGCTGGAAGCTCCCCACATCTTGCCGTCATTCCAAATGCCCATGCCATAGGCAAGGCCGGGCAGCGCAAGAATAATCGAACCGCCCAGGAAGCAGGCAGTAAGCGCGGCCGAGTTGAAAAGCAGGCCGAATGAGCGCCCTGCTACCAGATAACCTTCGGCGGTGCTTGCCTTTTTGCGCACCAGGAAACCCACCATGATCATACAGGCGAAATAAATAATAACGCCGATGTACAAGGCAGTAGTGTTAAGTTGGTTCTCCATTAATTTCCTCCTATAAATGGTTGCACTGTAATCCCTGTTTAATCTCCCCGCCATAATTAAAGCTCAGCAGGGCTGCTAGTTAGGCCCACCAGGGCAAGGCCAGCCAAACGCCCAGAGCTGCTTCCCTACAGGGAATCTCATTCTTTCCAGATTTGTGAGATTTGCAATATTAAAAAGAGCGTTTTGTAAAGCAGTTTCGTCCCATGCAGCTTTTTTAAAGGAAAAATGCAGTGAAACATAAGTGCCAAACCGTTTATAACCGTAACATGTTTCTAGGCGTGTATTTTTTGTGTATAGTGAACGTGCGTCCAAGAGGCGCAAGGGGGCATTTTTGGAGGCTACACCAAAAAAGCAGGATATTCTTGAACAGCTTGGGCTGATTCTTGAAAGCAAAGAATTCGCTTCTTCTGAAAGGCTGAAACGTTTTTTGCAATATGTAATTGAAGAAACGCTGGCGGGCAGGGGCGAGCAAATTAAGGCCTACAGCGTGGGGGTTGATGTTTTTGATCTGAACAGCGATTTCGACCCGGCGCTGAACACCTCCATCAGGGTAACGGGCTGCAGGCTGAGAAGCAGGCTTGAACATTATTATTTCACCTCTGCAAACGACGACAAGGTAAGCATCAGCATACCCAAGGGCTCATACCTGCCCGTCTTCGCATATTGCGAAAAGCGCCCCAGGTCAAAGCCTTCCACTTTGGAAGAAGACTGCGGGTATATCGACATTGCTGAGGGAGCCGCTACCCCCGCACTGCACTCGCGCCCGGCCGTTGTTGTGCTGCCGTTCACGGATTTAAG
>CAZDJL010000116.1:0-4772 GCA_964505745.1 uncultured Desulfovibrionaceae bacterium
AGCAGATTGTTTTTGAAGCAGGCACTCCGGGCGTAATGGGGAAATGAACAGCTTTGGCACATCCTGTGCCTTGCCCTGCGGGTAAAACCGCTTTGCTCCCTTGTGCAATTCCCCTGCCCCGCGGAATTGTCCGCCCGCGCCTGCAGGCCGGACATGGGGCTTAAGCAGACAAAAAAGGGGAGAAATTTCCCCCCTTAATTTAGTTATATATTCAGCGCATTGAAGTCCGCCAAAGCGCCCAAACGGTCCACCAGAAACTTGAGCAGGTTCAACCGGTTCTCACGAAGGTTCCTGTCATCGCTCATAACCATGACCTGATCGAAAAATGCATCCACAACAGGGCGTATTTCCTGAAGCAGGTCGAACAGTTCTGCAAACTTGTCTTCCTTCCAAAGGGCATCAAAACGGGGAGCGATTTCCTCAAGTTTCGCGGCCAAGTCCTTATCGGCTTGCTCCGCCAGAAGCTCCGCCCGGTACGCCCCTGTTATCCGTTCACTGTCTTCGGGAGCAAGCTTGCGGATAATATTCGAGGCGCGTTTAAAAGTGAGCACAGCCTGCTCAAACTGCGGTTTCCTGGAAAATTCCGCAAGCGCCTCCAAGCGCTCATTTGCGGCCCATATATCCTCCGCCCCGGCGGCAAGCACGGCATCCACCAAAACAACATCATGGTTTTTATGTGAAACAAAATAGTTTTTCGCGCGCAAACTTACAAATTCCAAAAGTTTTTGCAAAGCCTCGTCCGCCGGCAGCTTCCACTGGATTTCGCCGTAAAGATCCTGGGCTTCGGCAAAAAATTCAGCAAGATCAATGCGCAGCTTGAATTCGAGAATTATGCGGATAATGCCCAAGGCGCAACGGCGAAGCGCATAAGGATCCGCAGCGCCGGTAGGAATCATGTTCAAGCCGAAACATCCCACCATGGTATCGGCTTTGTCCGCCATGGAAAGCACCGCCCCGCAAATAGTGGCAGGGCATGGAGTTTCAGGGCCGGCGGGCATATACTGCTCGCGCAAGGCGGCTTTTACCCAGCCGCTTTCACCCTTTTTCCCGGCATAAATGCTGCCCATTATCCCTTGCAGGGAAGCGAACTCGCCAACCATGCCCGAAACCAGGTCGGCCTTGGACAAACGCCCGGCCCGTTTCATTTCTTCAGGTTTGGGATGGTTGGCCTTGCGGGCTATGAAGTGAGCAAGCTTTTCAAGGCGGCGGGTTTTATTGCCCATGCTGCCAAGCGGAGCCAGGAAAATAACATCGTCAAGGGCTTTTAGCCAATCATCAAAAGAAGTGGCCAAATCCGTTTCCCAGAAGAAACGGGCATCTTCCAGCCTTGCGGTAAGCACTCTTTCCCAACCCTGCTTTACAGTGGACATATGCTTGGGATCAATATTTAAAACCGTGAGAAAATGCGGAAGCAAATTGCCGTCATTATCCTCCACCCCAAAACATTTCTGGTGGGTTTCCATAGACGTGAGCAGAACTTCACGGGGAAGTTCCAGATATTTGCGCTGAATGTCGCCAATTATCGGCACAGGGTGTTCGGAAAGCCCCTGAACCTCGGTGAGCAAATCACTGTTCCAGAGAATTCTCCCATTCATGGCCTTGGCCAGGCGGTCGCCCTCTTCAGTAATCCGCTTTACGCGCTCGGCAGAGGAAAGGGTGATGGCCCCTTCTTTCGTGATTACGTTAAAATACTCTTGAGCCGAGGGAATTTCAATGCGCCCGCAGGAGTGCACCCGATGCCCCTGGGAATGACGCCCGGAGTCGATGCCCGCAACAGTGAAAGGAACAATTTTTTCATCCAAAAGCGCCACTAGCCAGTGAATCGGACGGGCATATGTGAACGACCCCGACCCCCAGCGCATGTTTTTGGGGAAAGACAGCCCGCTGATAATGGCCGGGCAAAGTTCGGCCAGAATTTCCACAGCCTTGCGGCCTCCTTTGCGGATGCGCACGGCAAGATATTCGCCTTTCTCATTTTTTTCAGTAAAAAGCTCGGACATGGGCACGCCCTGGGTGCGGGCGAAACCTTCCGCCGCAGGAGTGGGCTTGCCTTCCGCAGTATAGGCCACACGCAGAGGCGGGCCAAGCACCAGTTCTTCGCTTTCACTTTGAATTTCGGCAAGCCCGCTAATGCTCACCGCCGCCCGGCGGGGAGTGGAGCAAACCGTCAGTGACTTATATTCCAAAACATGCTCATGCAACGCTTTCTCCCAGGCATGAGCCAGGGCTTCTTCCATTCCATTCAAAAAACGGGAAGGAATTTCTTCTGTTCCTATCTCCAAAATAAAATCGGCCATCAGTTCTCTCCCAAAAACCTACTTATTCAAAAGGGGGTATCCCATTGTTTCGCGCTGTTCGGCATAAAGGCGCGCCACATTGGAAGCCAGCGCGCGCACTCGCAGGATATAGCCCATACGCTCGGTAATGGAAATCGCATCGCGCGCATCAAGCAAGTTGAAGGTATGCGAGCACTTCATGGTAAAATCATATGCGGGCCAGAGCAGGCCTTCATCGCACAGGGCCTTGGCCTGTGACTCGTAATCATCAAAATGGCGAAGCAGCATTTCCTGATTGCTGTGCTCAAAATTGAATTTTGACTGCTCCACTTCATTTTGATGGTAAATTTGCCCATATGTGACCTTTTCATTCCACATCAGATCATATACTGAATCTTTCTGCTGCAGATACATGCAAAGGCGTTCCAGCCCGTAGGTCAATTCGGCGCTGATGGGGTCAAGCTCAATGCCCCCAGCCTGCTGGAAATAAGTAAACTGGGTAACTTCCATGCCGTTCAGCCAAACTTCCCATCCAAGCCCCCAGGCTCCCAGGGTTGGAGATTCCCAGTCGTCCTCAACAAAACGAATATCGTGTTCGGCCGGGTCAAGGCCAATGGCGCGCAAGCTGTCCAGATATTGATCCTGAACATCCGGCGGAGAAGGCTTCAAAAGCACCTGGTACTGAAAATAGTGCTGGAGGCGGTTCGGGTTTTCACCATAACGCCCGTCCCCCGGGCGGCGGGAAGGCTGAACATAGGCCGTTCTCCAGGGTTCTGGGCCGATGCAGCGCAAATAGGTGGCCGGGTGGAAAGTGCCCGCGCCGCACATTTCGTCCAGCGGCTGGTGAACTACGCAACCGCGGCTGGCCCAAAATTTTTCCAAAGTCATAGTCAAGTCTTGAAAATACATTTCTTACCTCGTAAGCCTGATTGCTTGCACAACCTGAACTAAAAAAAACAAATTTGGCGAGATTTCCCTCTGGGTATCGGCAGACGGAGTATATACCGCGCCAGAAGGAATAAAACAACTAAAATCAATTGATTTCAAAATTTCATATCCGCCTGAAATAACCGCCCTGCCAGGCAAGACCCACATGATAGTGAATAAATCCCTCCACGGCATCTGAGCATTGTTCACGCATTTCGCGGTCAAAATCTATATACTTCCAGCTACCCGGCCCGTCCTGCTGCACAGAAACCAGAGCGGCCAAAGAATCCTTGGCAAGCCGCACACAAGGCCCGGAACGGGAGCGGCGCATACAGTCGGGGCAAACCACACCCCCTTCCACTGTCTGAAAGAAAAGATCGTTCAAGTGCGAAAGCGGGGCATTGCAGACACGGCACGAATTTATTTGCGGAGAAAAACCCTGCAGTGCAGCAAACCGGAAACGGAACAGCATGGGCAGCATGGCTGAAACGCAGTCATCCTCCTCCAGAACCCTCAGCACCTCGCCAAGCAGCCTGTGCGTTCCTGCGGCGCTGTCGGAAGACACTTCAAACGCTTCCATGAATTTTATGCAGTTAACCGCCATGCCCAGGCGGTTGAAGTCAGAACGCAACCGTCTGGGGGCATCCATAAGAGTGCCTTCTTTTAGCGCCATGTAGCCTTTTGTGCGCGGTGCGTCCACCCTCACAAGCACGGTATTCAAAAAATCAAGGCAGCCGCAAAAACGTTTGATGCTGCGGCTGCCCCCAAAAGCAAAAGCGGTGTACAGGCCGCGATCAGGAGAAAGCATGCGAACCCAGAGATCCGCTTCTTTAAACTTGCCTGTTCTCAAAATGAGGGCCTGATCGGAGAACTCCATAACGGCCGAAACCTTTTAGCTGTCCTTTGGAGGGAAGACCAGATCTCTGGTATTTCCCGGCCCTGCAGGTATGGGGAAATCACGTCCGTTATAACGTATTTTCACCCCCGCGGCATTCCCCAGCCGAAGTTTAAGAAATTTATCGAAAGTAAACACGCTGGACTGGTTCTTTGGAAGGTTGAAGGGGCGTTCGTCGCCACTGTCGCTTGTCGCTTTTATCCAACACTCTTCCGTGGCGGTTATAACCACGCGATTTTTCTTTCCGCCAGAAGGAGATGCCGCCGGAGACTGTTCCTCGGGGTTGTCCACAACACCGCGCCCGGATTCAAAATATATTGGCCCCTCAACATCAGAATTGGGAAGTTCGTTAACAACTCCGGCTTGAGCGGCAGGAGTGGCGCCTTCCGGCGCTATGGAAGAAACGGGAGGAACGGCCTGCGCCGTGTTTTCCTGTGGAACGGGAGCAGCATTCTCCTCTGTACGGCTGTCTGAAGCAGCGGGCGGAGTTTCTGCGGGAGGAAGATTTTCCCGCACCTCGGCCTGATCATTCAAAGGGGTGACGGAAGAAGTTATCGCAGATGGAGCCACAGGCTGCTCGTCACTCCTGTGGCTGATCAGATTGCTGTAAACATACCACGCTCCTATTCCCAAAACAGCCAGCAGCAGCAAAATCACCACCGTCCACACGGGGT
>CAZDJL010000117.1:0-4748 GCA_964505745.1 uncultured Desulfovibrionaceae bacterium
CCTCCCAGGCACTGCTCATGCCCGATTCTGTGGCGGTCACTCCCAATCCCTACACTTTCGAGCACAAAAATATGGCAGGAAAGGTGCTGATTATCGGGGGTTCACCTGGAATGTCTGGGGCTCCATACCTGGCTGCACTGGCCGCTTTCAGGGCGGGAGCCGGGCGTGTTGCCGCGGCCTGCCCGGCTGGGCTGGAAAGCCAGATCAAAGCCGCTTTGCCCGACATGTTGACCCTGCCGCTTGGTGAAGGCTTGAACTGGACGGAAGAAATGGCGGAAGAACTGATGCCGTCACTTAAAAATTGGGACGCAATCGTGCTGGGCCCCGGCATGGGAACTTCCGTTGGCTCCGAGGCTGCGGCAGCAGCCATAATCAAGTGCGCCGAACGCCCCCCGCTTCTTGCCGACGCAGACGCATTGAACATCATTGCAAAAAACCCGGAACTCCTGCCTTGCCTTGGCTGGAACGACCTGATTACGCCGCATCCTGGAGAAGCCGCCAGAATACTGAACACGACTTCACGTGAAATCAACGCTGACCGGCTGGAGGCTCTCAAGTCCATTTTAAAGCAAACTCGCGCAACGGTCGTTCTAAAAGGCCCTGCAAGCTTGATCGGCCAATCCGACCGGGTGGCGCTATCTCCTTTTATTGAACCGAACCTTGCTCTGGCAGGTAGCGGAGATGTTCTTTCCGGGCTGATTGCAGCCTATCTCGCTCTAAATATTCCCTGTTTCGATGCCGCAGGCGCCGGAGTTTACCTTCATGGCATGGCCGGAAGACTGCTGCGCCAAAAATACCCGCTCAGAGGCAATCTGCCCTCTGAAATTGCGGCCGTTCTCCCCGAAGCGAGGCTTGCCCTGGCCGATGTTCCCGCCGAATGGGTTCCAGACTTGAATGACGGTTTCCGGAAGGATTTGGAGAGTGGCAATGGAAGTTAAGCTGCTAACTTTAAATAGCATGGAAGACACCGGAAAACTGGCAAAAGCGCTGGCGCCCCTGCTGGAAAACCGCGTGGTGTTTCTAATGGGCCCCCTGGGCTCGGGAAAAACCACTTTCGTCCGCCATCTCGTTGCCGAGCTTCCAGGGGGAGGAAATGCGGAAGTTGCTTCGCCAAGCTTTACTTTATGCAATATTTATCCTACTACTCCCGAAGTTCTACATTACGATTTATACCGCCTTCCCCCGGGCAGCCGTGACGAAAGCCTGGAAGAAGCCCTGGATAGAATTGAAAACAGCCTTGGCGGCGCAAGCCCTGAAAAGCTCGCCCTGCTGATTGAGTGGGCCGAAAATATGCCTGAAAGCCTCGTTCCTGGCGATAGGCTGGAAATGTACTGGCATATTTCGCCCACAGGCCGTGAAGTGATTATAAAAGGCGTGGGCGATGCTGCAAAATTGCCCATTTTTTAATTTTTATAAATTAGTTTTCAAAAAGGGTTAGCTATGCGTATTCTGGTTCAAAAATTCGGTGGCACCTCGGTTGCCAATCGGGAAAGAATGCAGATGGTCATGGGCAAAGTGAAAAACGCTTTGGACAGGGGCTATAAGGTTGTTGTGGTCCTTTCGGCCATGGCGGGCGAAACCAACCGCCTTCTGGATCTTGCCGCCAAATGGTCCGACAACCCGGACCCGGCTGAAATGGACAGCCTGGTGGTAACTGGCGAGCAAGTGTCCATCTCTTTGTTTTCCATGCTGCTCCTCGACAACGGAATCAAGGCCCGGTCAATACTTGCCTACCAGATTCCGATCATCACCAACGCCGACCATGTAAATGCCAGGATTCTGGACATTAACGGTAAAAAAATGCGCGAACTGCTGGAAACATACGATGTTCTGGTTGTTGCCGGTTTTCAGGGGCAAACAGAGGATGGCAGGGTCACCACCCTTGGCCGCGGCGGTTCAGACACCTCTGCCGTTGCTATTGCCGCAGCGCTGCTGCCCAACGCCGAATGTGAAATTTATACGGATGTTGACGGCGTGTACACTACCGACCCCAACATTTATGGAAAGGCCCGCAAAATTCCCAAGGTGGCGTATGAAGAAATGCTGGAGATGTCCAGCATGGGCGCAAAGGTACTACAAATCCGTTCAGTTGAATTTGCCAAAAAATATAATGTGCCAGTGTATGTCCGCTCTACTTTCTCGGATGATCCGGGCACGCTTGTCACTCAGGAGGACAGCAGCATGGAAAGCGTACTTGTGTCAGGCATAGCCTACGACAAGGATCAGGCCCGCGTAACCCTTCGCGATCTGGCCGACAAACCCGGCATTGCCGCAGCCCTGTTCGGCCCGCTTGCCGATGCCGGAGTGGTTGTGGACATGATTATCCAAAACACCAGCCTTGAAGGACATACAGACATTACCTTCACAATTC
This sequence comes from uncultured Desulfovibrionaceae bacterium, assembly GCA_964505745.1. Classification (GTDB taxonomy): domain Bacteria; phylum Desulfobacterota; class Desulfovibrionia; order Desulfovibrionales; family Desulfovibrionaceae; genus RGIG1962. The sequence goes on from CAZDJL010000117.1 coordinate 2,372, forward strand.
CCCAAAAGGATTTGAAAAAAACGCTTAAAGTGGTGAATGAAATTCAAAATGAAGTGGGCGCTACCGAAATCATTCACGATGCCAATGTGGTCAAGGTGTCTGTAATCGGAGTCGGCATGCGCAGCCACGCGGGCGTTGCCGCCAAGACCTTTGCCTCCCTCAAGGAAGAAGGCATAAACATTCTCATGATTTCCACTTCTGAAATTAAAATTACCTGCCTTATTGACGAAAAATACGGCGAACTTGCCGTGCGCGTTCTGCATGATGCTTTCCAGCTGGAAGCACAGGATTATGAAGGCTAGTTCTTTAAGGTTCTAATGCGGGGGGAAATCCCCATCCGGTTTTTCCTCCCGCATATCAGAATCAATTTACCCTAAAGCATTTGATAATTAAGGCTCTCGCTTTGCGGCGGGCAAAGCCGGCTTGCGTCCATTTTGCGGCGAAAAGTTCAAGCAAGTATGCGTTAAGCATTTCAGATGTGAAATTCCCAACGATAGCTTTTTGCATACAATTTATGATGCCGGGTTTTCGCATTTACATTCTGCCGCGCCTGTAATATTGTTATCCGAAATGTAACCTTAATATTTTGGATGAAATCAATGCCGAAGATAACTATTTATGACACCACTTTGAGAGACGGTTCCCAAAGCGAAGAAATAAACTTCAGCTTAAATGATAAAATAAAAATTGCGCTCAAGCTGGATGAATTTGGCATTCCCTATATTGAAGGAGGATGGCCAGGATCCAACCCGGTGGACAAGGCCTTTTTTAAGGAAATCGGGAAATATAACCTGAAGCAGGCCACTATCACCGCTTTTGGCAGCACGCACCACCCCGGAACCAGTGCAGACAAAGATCCCAACCTCAAAGCCCTTGTTTCATCAGAGGTTTCGTGCGTTACCATTTTTGGAAAATCGTGGGACGAACATGTTAAAGAAGCACTTAAAGTAAGCAATGAAGAAAACCTCAAAATGGTGCACGACTCCATTGCCTACCTGAAATCCAAAGGATTGAAGGTTTTCTTTGATGCCGAACACTTTTTTGATGGGTATATTACAAATCCCCAATATTCCCTGGCAGTCCTTGAAGCCGCTCGAAAAGGCGGGGCGGATACGCTGGTGCTTTGCGACACCAATGGCGGAGTATTAAGCAAGGAAATTTATGACATTACTCTTGAAGTTATAAAAAGAAATCCAAATACGCCTGTGGGCATTCATACCCACAATGATTGCGACATGGCCGTGGCCAACTCAATTGCGGCCGTGGAAGCCGGCGCCACACATGTTCAGGGAACCATCAACGGCATTGGCGAACGTTGCGGAAACGCAAACCTGATTAGCATAATTCCAATTTTGGAGCTTAAAGGTGAAGGCGAATTCCCTTCCATTCCCAAGGAAAACCTCTCCCAGCTCACGGGCGTGGCCTCATATGTGGCGGAAATAGCCAACCTTCCCCTTTTTGCAAGGCAGCCGTTCGTGGGCCGCTCCGCCTTTGCCCACAAAGGCGGCATCCATGCCTCTGCGGTAAGCCGAAAATCCTCTCTTTATGAACATATCAGTCCCGAACTGGTAGGCAACCAGCAGAGAGTTCTGATTACAGCCCTGGCCGGACGCAGCAATATTATCGCCATGGCAAAGCGGTACGGCTTCCATCTGGACAAGGATGAACCGGTTGTACGCGGCCTTTTCAACGACCTTAAAGAAAAAACCGCCATGGGTTACGACTACGCTGCGGCAGAAGCCTCTATTGAGCTTCTGCTGCTTAAAAAGCTGGGCCGGCGCGGAGTCAGAGACTTTTTCAGCCTGGTGAATTTGCGTGTTCTGGAAACCAAGGACGACAAGGAAATTCTGTCTGAGGCCACTATCACCCTGCAAGTTGAAGGAGTGCTTGAACATACCGCCGCCTATGGCAACGGCCCCGTTCACGCCCTGGATACGGCCCTGCGCAAGGCTTTGTCCACCTTCTACCCCAAGCTCAATGAAATGCGGCTGCTCGACTTTAAAGTGCGTGTACTGGCCGGAACCGAACATAACGGAGGAACAGCGTCTATCGTGCGGGTATTGATTGAATCGGGCGACCAGCACGGGCGCTGGGTAACTGTAGGCGTTTCTCACGACATTATAGAGGCAAGCTGGCAGGCTTTGGCCGATTCGGTAACCTACAAGCTATATCGCGACGAGCACATTCACCGCTCTCAACAGCAAGAGGGGTTGGGGGATTAATGACATTTTGCAAAATATTTTATTTGCAGATGTGTCAAACTGGAAAGTGTGGCTCAGTCCGACAAGCGCCGTAGCCATCAATGGCTTTTTGAAAGCGCATGGGGTTTTCAAAATGCGCTTGATACGCTTTAGTGTTGCAAAAATGCACTTTTTAC
>CAZDJL010000118.1:0-4730 GCA_964505745.1 uncultured Desulfovibrionaceae bacterium
TCTTTCCTACACGACGCTCTTCCGATCTATGATTCTTCCTGCGGCCTCCTGGTTTGCGCAGAGGCGGTTGCGGTTGGCGGTGGGGTCTGGTTTCCGGGTGCGTTGCCGCACCTGGCACATTGAAAGTTCAAATTTTCGCCCTGAAAAATTTTGTGCCTGCCGGGCGCTGTTTTAGGAATTTACGCCTGCCCAAACGAAAATCCCCCCACACTGCGAAGCCGCAGACGGTGGGGGGATTCCATGCAGCGCAAACGGCTGCAAACCAGATGCTGAAACTACATCCAGCGTTTTTTAACAAACAGGGTCCAGACCAGCACCGAAAGGATGAGCGTGCAACCGAGAATTCCGGCGAAAGCCAGTGGAGAATCTGCGAACGGAAGCGAGATGTTCATCCCGTAGGTTGAGGTGATGATGTTTGGAATCATCAGGATGATAGTCACCCCGGTGAGCATTTTCATGACTGTGTTCATGTTGTTGGAGATGATTGACGCGAAGGCGTCGCTCATTCCGGAAAGTATGCCTGAGTATACGCTTGCCATGCCGATGGCCTGACGGTTTTCGGTAATCGCGTCTTCCAGTATGTCCGCTTCCTCTTCGCTAAGGGAAATGAGCCGGGAGTGAAGCAGCCGGTTAAGCGTCATCTCGTTGGCTTCCAGCGAGGTTACGAAATAAACCAGGCTTTTGTTGATTGTGAGCAGGTGGATGAGTTCCTTGTTGCGCATGGCTTTGTAGAGGTTTTCCTCAGCCTCGCTGGTCATGCGGTTCAGCTCTTTCAGGGCCAGAAGGTAGTGCGTGGCGGCGCGCATCAGGATGTTGAGCGCAAAGCCCATGCGTTCGGAAGTGGAGATGTTTTTGGGCCTGATGGTAAGCAGTTGCGAAACCAGATCGTGGGACGAACGGCAAACGGTAACCACCACTTCGGGGGTGATGATAATTCCGATGGGTACGGTGAGGTATGGGCCTCTGTCGTTGGAATCGTTTTGAATAGGGGCCTGAATTACAATCAGCAGATAGTCGTCGTCCGATTCTATGCGGGCGCGCTCGTCGGCATCCAGGGGGTCGGACAGGAAATCCCACGGAATTCCGGTGGCTTCGCTCACTTTTGTGAGTTCGGCTTCAGTGGGCATGTATAGATTGATCCAGCAGTCTTTGCCGGGTTGATCCTGCGGCACAAGCAGGTCATTAACTGTTTTGAAAATACGCAGCATGATTGCCTCCGGAAATGCTCCTTCCGGGGCAAACTGCCTGGGAAGGGCGGACTTAAAGTGAGTGTGCAGTATTGTGGGTACTTATACTACTACCGCTCGGTTCCACTACGTGTCTCCTTAAAAAGAGGGTTGATAAGCAGTGCCTGGAAATCCTTCCCAGGCACTGGCCGGGCTTTAAACGGCTCCGGCCGGAAGCCGGGACGTTAGAGCGTTTTAACCTTGAAAGGCTGTAAATGCTCTGTTGGCGCATTGCCCGGACTCCAAAGCGTGTATACTCCTATTTATGAAGATGCACAAGTTTTTTTTGGCCGGGGCTGAAAGGCATGGTGTTCAGTTTTGCTGCGGGCAGGCCGGGTGCGGGCCTGAAATACGGGTGTTCGCCTGGCAGAGGGAGGGCGATCCGCGTAAATTTAAAAGGGAGTTTGGGCGGGCAGGCCCATGGAGCCGGGAGTTGGCTGCTACATCAGCGGCGCAAGCAGGCGCGCTGCTTTCCATGCGCCACGGGTGAAGATGGCGTGCTTTTTAAACCAGGCGGAGTTAACTTCCCTGCAATTTTTTATATCTTCCTCAAAGTGCCGGGCGTACCCCTCTGAAAATTCCCTGTCGTAGATGAATGCGTTTACCTCAAAGTTGAGGCTGAAGCTGCGGACATCCATATTGGCGGTGCCTATGCTTGCTATTTTGCTGTCGCATGTGATTGTTTTGGCGTGCAGAAATCCGTTGTACAGGTATATCTTCACCCCGCAGTCCGCAATCTGCTGGGCATAGGCCATATTTGCCTGCTGCACCAGAATATTGTCGGTTTTTTTGGGGATCATCAGCCGCACATCCACGCCGGAGCGGGAGGCTATCCGCAGGGCCTCAATGAAGCTGTCGTCGGGTATGAAGTAGGGCGTCTGGATTAATATGGCGCTGCAGGCATCATAAATCATTTGCAAAAAGCCGCTTTTAATCGGCGAGTTGTCGGCCCTGTCGGGGCCGCTGGATACTACCTGCACTCCGGTGCTGCCGCCGGGAAGCGGTTTTGGAAAATATTTCTCAAGGTTGCGCGGGGCCGGATCCTCGGACAGGGCATAGAGCCAGTCCATGAAGAATCTTTCCTGTAAAAACCATACTACCGGCCCGGTCAGGCGCAGGTGGGTGTCACGCCAGGGCGACAGTTTTTTGTTGCGCCCCAGATATTCGTCCCCTATGTTCATGCCGCCCATGTAGCCTATCTGCCCGTCAATGACCACAATCTTGCGGTGATTGCGGTAGTTTAGCCGAATGCCAGGGCTCAGGTTGAACAATACCGGCGAGAAGGGGAGAACCTTGCCGCCCGCCGCGGTCAGGGGCTTGAACATTTGGCTGAATCCGAGCATTGTGCCGAGCCCGTCGTACATGACCTTGACCCTCAGGCCCTCTTTTGCTTTTTCTTCCAGAGCGGCGAGAATTTCCTTGCCTATCCGGTCGTTTTTAAAAATATAATAAAAGAAATGGAGGTGGTCTTTTTCCGACCGGATGTCTTCCAGCAGCGACTCAAACTTGCTTTTTCCATCCAGAAAAAGCCGGATCTGGTTTTTGTGCGTGTATATTCCGTCTCCATCCACCTTCAAATAGTCGATCATGCGGGTGTAGACAGCACTGCTGTGCGCGGGGTCGTCATTGGAAATGTTGAGATACTGGGTCAGTTCATTGTCATAGACGGAGTCTCTGGCCGCTTTGAGGGAATATTTTTTTTTCTTTTTCCTGGCCGGGAAACCGTTTCCAAAAACCATGTAGGCGATTATTCCCGCTATCGGGGCGAAAATGAGCACAAGCACCCAGGCGATGGTGGAAGCCGGATTTTTGCGCTCAAAAAAGATTACTGCAACAATGCAGATAATGTCCAGAAGGAGGATGGTGTAAATAAAAATGTAATTTGCGCTCATCAATCTCTCGAAATAAACTGCAACATTCTGGTAAATATATATATTTGAGGAATTGGGCAAGCGCCGGAAACTGGCTTTCGGGCGGCAGGTTGACATGGCTCTGGTTTGTTGTCATTTTCAAGCTGGACAGTTTTTCGGGCCGGTGGCTGTGTTTTCATTTTGTTTCTCCGGGCGGGCGCATGTTGCGCCATGCGTTGTCAGTATCTTCCTGTGGGTTTCATTTGAAAAGGGAAATTTTTGTCATGAAATATACAAATGTGCAGTTTGTGGGCTATTCGGTATCCACCCATCCCAATATTTATGGAGGCGAATCTCTGTACAGGTTTTACCCCGGCCTGGCGGATGATCAGGCAGACCTTGAAGCCAGGCTGGCGCTGCTGGAAACGGCTTTTTTGCTTGCCAAGAACTTTTTTTCAGAAAATGAGGACGTGTACCGTGTGTTTGTGGCGCCGGAATTTTTTTTCCGGGGCGCCTGCGGGGCCTATGCCGGCTCCGGCATGGAAGCTTTTCTTGAAAGCGCCCTGGATGGAATTTTGGCCCGCTCCGGCGGTGAAGTGGACTTGGCGGTGTGGGGAACCGGGCTTTTTGCCGATCAGGCCTTGAATATTGAAAACCCTTCAATTCGTTCCAAGCTGCTTTTGGGCGATGATTTTTTGGCGGTTTACCATGCTTGCAAAGAGCTGCGCGACAAAATGGGCGTGGATACCCCAGGCTTGACCGGAATTCTTTTTCATCTGGATGAGCTTGAAGATATGGAAAACGGGCAGGCGGGGCAGGAGCTTGATCCTCTGGCCTCGGTGCTCAGGGAACTGCTTGCAAGCTGCGACGCCTCGGCTGAAATTTCCATTCGCAATGTGTCGCAAATTTCCTGCGCCAGCGGGCGCAGGCTGCTTGTGCAAAAGCGGCATAAATCCAAGGTCGATTTTATTTTGAACCATTATTCAGGAGCCGGCCGGGAAAAAAGCAATGCGGGAGCTTTTTTGCAAACCCTTGTGCGCTACCCGGAAATTCCCGCCGCCGCCGGCGAGCTTAAACTAAAGGACAGCGACCCCTATTGCGTGTTCACCGAGGGCGGGCTTAAAATAGGCGTGGAGATATGCCTTGATCATATTCGCCGCCGGCTTGTCCGCTCTGGAGCTCAGGTGGATTTGCAGATTGTGCCTTCCTGCGGGGTGGAGGTCACGCCGGGCGCCGTATCGGCGCGCCCTGGCGGCTATGTGTTCAATTGCGACGGGGACTATTTGCTGGATAACGCCCGGAATGGAGTGGGCAGCCACACCCAGCTTTTTCGTGTGGAAGAAGCGCCCGGAGCAGGGGAAAACGCTGTGCTTGGCAGGCGCATAGAGGCGGAGCGGACAGTGCGGGTGGAGCATTCTGCGGGCGGCCTGCTTGCGCATGGGGCAGGAGAGCTGCACATATACGCGCCGCAGCCGCTTAACCGCAGGAGTTGACGCCCATGTGCGCGAAAGTGAGGCCGAGGCCCGCTTTCAGCCCTTTTTTGTATGGGGAAAGCGGTATATGCGCGCAAAAATCGCCGAAACATCGTGCTTAATACGTTTTTACGGCCAATCCTGTTCATGCCTGGGCTTGAATTCGCCCCTTCCCCATCGTT
>CAZDJL010000119.1:0-4729 GCA_964505745.1 uncultured Desulfovibrionaceae bacterium
CCTTACCATAAGAAAAAGCTTCCAGATCAAAAGCAGGCGAAAACGGAAAAATTGGGCAGGTTGCCGGCAAGCATTGCAATCTGCTGATTGGGGCAATATTTATATGGTTAGCCGTTCAGCCAGGAAAAGACCTCTTCAATGCCCAAAAACGGGCTGGAAATTTTTCTTAAAAAACAGAGAACCGCCAGTTTCGATGCTGGCGCGCCACGGAAATTAACGGTCTTCCGCCTGAAAGCTTCGGCCAAGATTTTTTAACCTTAAACACTCTCCTGCAACCAAAAACCCACAAGCATCTACCGCATCGGCGGACAGTGCAAGCTCCGGTTTTTAACCCGCCGCCCAAAATACAACGCCCTAACGCCAATTTCGTTAAAGCATGCTGCCGGGATCAATATCCAGGCTTATGCGCAGCTTGCTCTTGTTTGGAATTTTGGCGGCCAATTCCGCAAAAACTCCACGAACGGCAGGCCAGTTATCGGCTTTAAGCAGGCACTGATAGCGGCGCATGCCGCGCAAACTGGCCAGCGGGGCGGGAGCAGGGCCAAGGGCCATCACTCCCAGCTCTTTGGCCGCCTTCCTGATAATCTGGGCAGCCTGGCTGATTAATGAAAGGCCTTCATCCCAGTTGATGGGATAGCTGAAACGAATGAGGCCAAGCCTTGAAAAGGGCGGATAACCATATCTTCTGCGCAGTGTTATCTCATGCTCGAAAAATCCCCTGTAATCAGCATTTTCAACAAAACGCCAGCAAGGGTGATTCGGATCCCTGGTCTGAACTATCACCTCGCCTGGTTCATCTCCCCGTCCGGAACGCCCGGCCGACTGCATCACCAGCTGAAAAGTGCGTTCAGCGGCCTGATAATCCGGCAGATTCAGGCCCAGGTCGCCATCCGCAATAATCGCCAAGGTAACTTTGGGAAAATGATGCCCTTTGGAAAGCATCTGCGTTCCAACCAGAATCTGGGCCTCCTCTCTGGAGAAGGCGGCCAGTATTTCCTCCGCACGCCCCTGCCTGCGGGCGGTATCGCGATCCAGGCGCAAAATTTTACAGCCGAACGGCATATGTTCAAGCAGGCTTTCCTCAAGCTTTTCCGTTCCTTCGCCCATGGCCAGATAGTGCGAGCCGTTGCAGCGTTCACAGGGCTGGGGGAACGGGCTTGAATGGCCGCAGTAATGGCAAACCATGCGCCCTCTGGCCTTGTGGAAGGTCATGCCGATTTCGCAGTTGGGGCAACGCGCCACCTGCCCGCAATCCAGGCAATACATCAAAGGAGAATAGCCGCGCCGGTTAAGCAGTATTATCGCCTGAAGCCCCGCTTCCACTGTCTTTTTCAAATCCTTCAGGCTTTCGGGGGCAATTATGCAATCTTGAGAACCAAGTTTTTTTATATCCACAAACTTCAATGAAGGAAGGCTGCCCCGATTCAGGCGCTTTTCAAGGTTGACTACGGGTATCTGCTTCTCCACCCCGGCCTGGAAGGTGCGAACATCGGGGGTGGCGGAACCCAGCAAAAGCAAGGCCTTCTGCTGCCCCGCCAGATACCAGGCAAGCTCTTTGGCCTGATATACCAGCCCTTCATCCTGCTTGAACGAACTGTCATGCTCCTCATCCAGCACAATCAAACCCAGGTTTTTCAGGGGCAGAAACAAGCTGGATCTTGTGCCGCAGACTAAAACGGGAGAATCCGTCAATGACGCGCGGCGAAACAGTTTCTCCCTTTTCAAGGACGACTGGTAACCGTGGCTCAGATAAATTTCGGCACAGGAAAGGCTTTTTCGCGCCTCCCGCTCGAGCTTGCAGGCCAAAGCCACTTCCGGGGCAAGCAAAAGCACGCTTTTTCCCTTTTCCAGGCAGCGTGCAGCAAGTTCAAGGTAAACCGCTGTTTTCCCGCTTCCTGTAACGCCATGCAGAAGCGCGTTTCCCCCATCCTCCAGCATTTCTTCAAGCCGGGCAACTGCCCTGTCCTGTTCAGGGGTCAGCCGGAACAACCTCCCGTTGCCGGACGCGCCCTCTTCATCCCGGGCCAGCTCCTCAACCAGATATTCGAGCCGGGCCTCATCCGGGTCTTCATCCGCCCCGGCCTCCATGCAGTAGGAATCATCCGGCTTGGGGCCAACACTCAAGAGGCCGTGCTTGAGCAGGGCGCCGGCCGGCTGGGCCACCCCCGGCCCAAAGTGTTCGCAAAGCTGGAATCGGGTTTTCCCGCCCTGTTCCCAAAGATATTCCATCAATTCAATCTGTTTTACAGCCGTTGGGCGCAGGGGCCAGGGAGGATCCTTGCAGACGCTTAAAAATTCGACGCGGGCAAGCGCACCTTTGTGGGGAATGACGGAAACCCTGCCGTCAAGCCAGTCATCACAAAGCCTTTCCAGCCAGACAGCTTCTTTGCCTTTCAGATCGGACAGCTTAAGGATGTCTCCCTTTCCGCCCCCGACCTCAAACCGGCGCAAAAAGCATCTCACGCTTTTAAGGCCGGAAGGCAGCACGGCCCCCAGCACCCTCCCCATTGAAACCGCCTGCCGCGAAGAAAGGTCTGCAAGCATCTGCAAATATTCAGGTGAAAGAAGAGGTTCGCGCTCCAAAGGCCAAAGCAGCTCTTTTATTTCAACCCCCTCCGGAATTCCGGATTCGTTTTCAAAATCGAGCACAACACCTGCCCGCAAGCCGGCGCCGCCCAAGGGCACGGCCACCCTGATGCCGGGTTTCAACATTTTGTTGGGCATCCATACCGGAATCTGATACGTTAGCGTGGAATATGGCGGACGCGGCAAGGCAACGCGGACAAACGACATAGATTAAGAATCCCTCGCTTCTCTAGCCAAGAAGCTTTTTTCAACCTGAATTTTGTGCTTAATTTAAGCCCAATGGGCGTCAAAGTAAACCTTGCTCAAGCAGGTTGTTGACAAAGCAGCAGGCTGGTGAATTTGTTTGATTGTGAAGCTTCTAAATATAGCTTTTTCTGCAAAAAATGCATATAATAAAGGTCAAGGCAATTCTCTGCACCTGCAGTTGAAACGCGATAAGAACCATACAGCTGAATCTGTTTCGGCTTTCTGCTGGAGGCAAATTTGAACCAATCCACAAAAAACTTTATCATTTTGGCCGGCGTCAGCATCCTCATGGTGGTGCTGTTTTCCATGGCCAGCCAGCAAACCGGCCCCAAGAACCAGTGGAGCTATAGCGACTTTATCTCCCAAGTTGAAAGCGGCAATATAATGTCCGTAAAAATCAAGGGACAAAAAATTGAAGGCATTACAACCAACAATGCCAATTTTTTAACTTATTCCCCGCGTCAGGATGAAAAGCTGGTTACCCTGCTTATTGAAAAAGGGGTAAGCGTCAACGTGGAACCTCCGGAAGAAGGTTCATGGCTGGGCTCTTTCATGCTTTCGTGGCTGCCAGTCCTCGTGCTGATCGCAGTCTGGCTTTTCTTCATGCGCCAAATGCAGGGCGGTGGAGGAAAAGCCATGTCCTTCGGGCGCTCGCGGGCCCGCATGATCAGCCAGGAGCAGGGGCGCGTTACATTTGACGATGTAGCCGGTGTGGATGAAGCAAAGGAAGAACTTCAGGAAGTGGTGGATTTTCTGTCCAACCCCAAAAAATTTACCCGCCTTGGCGGGCGTATTCCCAAAGGGGTTCTCCTGGTGGGGCCTCCCGGCACAGGTAAAACCCTGCTCGCCAGAGCGGTTGCCGGAGAAGCAGGGGTTCCCTTCTTCTCGATATCCGGTTCAGATTTTGTGGAAATGTTTGTGGGCGTTGGCGCATCACGGGTGCGCGACCTGTTTGTGCAGGGTAAAAAGAACGCGCCCTGCCTTATCTTTATAGATGAAATTGATGCTGTCGGCCGTCAGCGGGGCGCAGGCCTTGGCGGAGGGCACGACGAACGGGAACAGACCCTGAACCAGCTGCTGGTTGAAATGGACGGCTTCGAGTCCAATGAAGGAGTTATACTGATTGCGGCCACCAACCGCCCGGATGTGCTTGACCCCGCCCTGCTGCGTCCGGGCCGTTTCGACCGTCAGGTTGTGGTGCCTACACCGGACTTCAAAGGGCGTGAACGCATTCTTCAGGTTCACTCTAACCGGACCCCGCTTGGTAAAGACGTAAACCTTGAAATACTCGCCAAGGGCACTCCCGGGTTTTCCGGAGCGGACCTTGAGAACCTGGTGAACGAAGCTGCCCTTCAGGCGGCCAAACTGGGCAAAGACAGGCTGAGCATGGCCGATTTTGAGTTCGCCAAAGACAAGGTGCTTATGGGCCGTGAACGCAGAAGCCTTATTCTGTCCGATGAAGAACGCAAAACCACCGCCTACCACGAAGCAGGACATGCTTTGGTAGCCAAGCTGATAAAAGGCACAGACCCCGTCCACAAAGTGTCCATAATTCCGCGCGGCCGGGCTTTGGGCGTTACCATGCAACTTCCGGAAGGCGACCGGCACGGCTACTCGAGGCGCTACCTTGAAGGAAACCTGTCTATTCTCCTGGCGGGACGCGCTGCGGAAATGATTATTTTTGACGAAATCACCACAGGAGCCGGAAACGACATCGAACGCGCCACCAATTTGGCCCGGAAAATGATTTGCGAATGGGGCATGAGCGATGTGATAGGCACCATTGCCGTGGGCGATAAAAACGATGAGGTTTTCCTTGGCCGCGACATGATGCACAGCCGCAACTATAGTGAGGAAACTGCCCGCCTTGTTGATTCAGAAGTAAAGGCCATAATTG
>CAZDJL010000120.1:0-4725 GCA_964505745.1 uncultured Desulfovibrionaceae bacterium
CCTGTCCCTGGCAAAAAACAACCAGGACGGGCCGCCGGATGTAGCCCTGATTGAAATTGGCGGAACGGTCGGAGACATTGAGGGCCTGCCCTTTCTTGAAGCCATTCGCCAATTGAGGGGAGATCTGGGCCGCGACCATGTGCTTTACATCCATCTCACACTGGTGCCTTACCTGGCCAGTGCAGGAGAACACAAGACCAAGCCCACCCAGCACTCGGTAAAAGAGCTGCGCTCCATAGGCATTCAGCCCGACATCATCCTCTGCCGCTGTGAAAAACCAATCAGCATGGATCTCAAAAACAAGATTTCCCTGTTCTGCAACGTGGAGCCGGATGCCGTGTTCTCGGACATTGACGTGAACAATATTTACGAGGTGCCTCTGTATTTCTACGAAGAAGGCATTGACCAGAAAATTGCGATTATGCTGCGCCTGCCCGCCCGTAACGCCGACCTTTCAGGCTGGAAAAAACTGGTGCAGGAATACACCCATCTGAAATACAAGGTGAAAATCGGCATTGTGGGTAAATATGTTGAATTCATTGAAGCATATAAAAGCCTGTACGAAGCCCTTACCCATGGCGGCATCGCCAACTCCGCATCAATGAGCCTCGAATTTATAAATTCAGAGGAAATAACCCCCAAAACAGTGGATAGCATCCTGAGCGGCCTGGACGGGATTCTGGTTCCCGGCGGATTCGGCATCCGCGGGGTCGAGGGCAAAATTGAGGCCATCCGCTACGCCCGCGAAAATAAAGTGCCTTTTTTCGGCATTTGCCTCGGAATGCAATGCGCGGTAATCGAATACGCACGCAATGTGCTGGGCATAAAAGACGCCACTTCAGAGGAATTTAACCCCAACGCGAAGAACAAGCTCATTTATCTTATGACCGAGTGGTACGATTTTCGTAAAAACACCGTGGTTCACCGCAATGAATCCAGCGATGCCGGCGGCACCATGCGCCTGGGAGCTTACCCATGCGTGCTCACTCCCGACAGCCACGCCCATAAAGCCTACGGGCAGGAGGAAATTCAGGAGCGCCACCGCCACCGTTATGAATTCAACAATGCCTACATAGACCAGCTGAAAGAAGCCGGGCTTGAATTTTCCGGCCTCTCGCCAGACGGCAAACTTGTGGAAATTGTGGAAATAAGCGGTCATCCCTGGTTCCTGGCCTGCCAGTTCCACCCCGAGTTCAAGTCTACTCCGATGAACCCGCATCCGCTGTTCAAGGACTTCGTAAAGGCTTCGCTGGACAACCGCAAAGAATAGGTTCATAGTAGTAAAATGACTAGCAAAGACTTATATGGCAAGCTCAAGGAAGGAAAATTCATTATTGCCGGACCATGTGTGCTGGAGAGCCTCGAGCTTGCCCTGGATGTGGCTTTCAAGGTGGCCGAGGCCGCTGCTGAAGCAGGTTTCTTCGCCGTATTCAAAAGTTCGTACGACAAGGCAAACCGCACATCCACAAACAGTTTCCGGGGCCCCGGCATTGAATGGGGCCTGGAATGGCTTGCGGAAATAAAAGAGAAAACAGGCCTGCCCATCATCACCGACGTTCACACGGAAGAGCACGCCGCCCTGGCCGCCCAGATAGCCGACATCCTCCAGATTCCCGCCTTCCTCTGCCGCCAGACCAGCCTGCTGAACGCGGCGGGAAAAACCGGACGGGTAGTCAACATAAAAAAAGGCCAGTTTGTCTCCCCATACGACATGGGCCCTGCAGTGGAAAAGGTAAAGAAAGGGGGCAGCCCCTATGTGACGCTGACCGAGCGCGGAACCTTCTTCGGTTACAATAATCTGGTTGTCGATTTCCGTTCGCTTCAAATAATGAAGTCTTTCGATGTTCCTGTAATTTTTGACGCCACCCATTCCGTGCAGCTGCCGGGATCTCAGGGCGGCCATTCCGGGGGAGAGCGCCAATTTGTGCCTGTCCTCGCAAGGGCGGCTGTGGCCGCCGGTGTTGACGGTGTTTTCCTGGAAACACACCCCAGCCCTGACCATGCCTTGTGCGACGGGCCGAATTCATGGCCGCTGGCAAAACTGCCCGCCCTGCTCCACGACCTTGCAGCCCACTGGAGCATCAGCCATGCCTGTTAACACCATTGCATCAAAAGTCCGTATGCTGATTCTTGATGTGGACGGAGTGCTCACCGATGCCGGGCTATATTACGACCCGGATGGCCGCGAGCTGAAACGTTTCAACGCCCAGGACGGGCTGGGCATAAAAATGCTGCTCAGGCTTGGCATACGCGTGGGAGTGATTACCGGGCTGAAATCAAAGGCGGTGGCCGCCCGTATGGAAAAACTCGGAATTACAGACTACGCCGAGGGCATTGACCAGAAACTTCCCGTGCTTGACGCCATGCGCTCGAAATACGACCTTGCATGGGATGAAATTGCATACGTCGGAGACGACTGGGTGGACCTTCCCCCCTTCACCAAAGTAGGCCTGCCGATAGCCGTTGCCAACGCTCAGCCGGAGGTTAAGGAACGCGCGCTTCATACCACTATGAAAGAAGGCGGCCATGGGGCCGTGCGTGAAGTTGTCAGGCTTATTTTAACCGCCCAGGGCAAAATTTCCGTGGCGCTGGCCCACTGGAATATATCCTGACCAATTTTTACGAAACCCATGAATAAATTCGTCAAAATTTCAATAGCCATCTGCATTATCTTGCTCGTGCTGATTCTTTTCAGGCATGCGCAGGAAGAATCCGGCTATTCCGGCCCCAAGCCGTCGGATAATGCAAGTCTTCCGGAAAATCAGGAACTTGGCGATCTGGTTGGGGAAGAGAAAGCCATCAATATTGCAGTGCGCGGCATAATTCTCACCCAAGGGGAAAAAGGAGAGGAGACGTGGCGCCTGAACGCCACCTCGGCCTCTTTCGATCAGACGTCCGGCAAACTTATCATTAACCAGCCCAGGGTAACCTACTTCCTGAAAGGCAAAAACTCGGAATTGCTGATACAGTCGCGCGTTGGCCGCCTCAATCAGGCGGAAAGCGAAGTGGAAATGTGGGACAATGTGCGCCTGGACGAATCTGAAAATGTGCTTACTACCTCCAAAGCGATATATAACGGCAACACAAGCATGCTCAACCTTCCCGAGCCGGTTGAATTTTTCAACCCCCAATTTGCGGGGTCGGCAAATCAGGCGGACTGGGACCTCAACACCCATGTGCTTTCCGCAAATGGAAAGGTGCATGTGATAATCCTGAGCAGCAAAAAACAACTGGAATCAGAGGGCAAGCGGTGATACGACTGGCTATGCATAAAATTCACAAAATCCTATTTATTTGCACAGCTGTTTTAGCTGCTTTCGTCACATTTGGGCACAGCCCTGTTCCTGCTCAGGAAATTAGTGAAATAAAGGCGAACGGCAACAAATTCCCCACCAATATCACCGCAAACCACATGCGCTATGAGGCGAACAGGAAACAGGTCATATTTGAGGGCTCCGTTAAAGTGCGCCGCCCCGACTTCAATCTCGATTCAAACAAACTGACCATTCTGTTTAAAGAGAAAAAAGAAAAACCTCAGGCAACCGATGATCCTCTTTCCACTATGGGAGGGGGAGACATTGACAAGCTGATTGCAGAAGGGCAGGTTCTGATGGTGCGCGAGGGGCGCGAAGGCAAATGCGGCAAGGTCACGTATTATGTTGACAAAGAGCTGATAGTAATGGAACAGAATCCGGTTCTATCCGAAGGCAAAAACACGGTATCCGGGCAAAAAATAAACTTCTACGTGCGCGACAATAAAAGCGAAGTTATCGGCAGCGATACAAGCCCGGTGAAAGTTCATCTTTCTTCACCCAAATCGGTGCAAGGGGAATAACTTGTCAGAACTGATTGCTGAAGACCTGCATAAGACATTCGACGACCGTGAAGTGGTAAGAGGCATTTCCCTGAAGGTGACACAGGGGGAAATAGCCGGATTGCTGGGCCCTAATGGAGCGGGGAAAACCACCACTTTCTACATGCTGCTTGGAATAATCCAGCCCACAGCGGGTAAGGTGTTTATGGACGGCGTCGACATCGGGCGCTGGCCCCTCCACCAGAGGGCTCTTGTGGGGCTTTCCTACTTGCCGCAAGAAAGCTCGGTTTTCCGCAAACTGACCGTCCGCGACAATTTGAAACTGATATTGGAACACACAGGGCTGAGCAAAAAAGAACAGGAAGCAAAGCTTCTTTCCCTGATGGATGAATTCGGCATTTCCTACCTTGAAAAATCAAAGGCGATGCACCTCTCCGGCGGCGAGCGCCGCCGCCTTGAAATAGCGCGGGCCCTTATTCGCGAACCCAAATTCGTGCTTCTGGATGAACCTTTCGCGGGAATTGACCCCCTCGCGGTGGACGACATTAAGCAACTTATTCTGGCCCTGCGCAACCGGGGCATAGGCATCATCATCTCCGACCACAACGTGCGGGAAACCCTGAGCATTTGCGACAACGCCTACATCGTGTTCGAAGGTCAGGTAATCCTGCATGGAACCCCACAGGAAGTGGTAAACGACCCCCGCGCCCGCAGGGTTTATTTGGGGGAAGGATTTTCCCTGTAGCCCTTTTAAAAACGGCTCTTTCCTCCCATGTTTAAAACCCGCCCTGGCTTATGGGGAAAACAACCGGCAACCCTCTGCTTGTAAACCTGCCCATACCAGACTTGCGCCAGTTTTACTCAGTGAAAATACAATTTCAAAAAACCGCGTGCCCATTCAGCAATTCACT
>CAZDJL010000121.1:0-4722 GCA_964505745.1 uncultured Desulfovibrionaceae bacterium
TTTTCCTTTCCTGTTTGAATTAAAGGCCCGGCATTTTTGCAGGGCCCTCTTGCTTTGTTTTTTTGTAAGGCGATGTTTTTATTACTCTTCTTCCTTGAGATCCTTCTCCAGATGCTTTTTTAGCGTGAGCCGGAACCCGGCTTTAAAGCGTTCGCTGTTTTCAATTACAATGGTGAAGAACAGGGGCACGAAAACGGTGGCGATAAAGGTGGACGCCAGCATCCCCCCGATTACCCCGGTGCCGATGGCATGGCGCGAGGCGGCGCCTGCGCCGGTTGAAATGGCAAGCGGCAGACAGCCGAGAACAAACGCCAGCGAGGTCATTACAATTGGCCTGAAACGCAGCTCCGAAGCGTGGATTGCCGCTTCGCCCGGGGTGCTCGCCGTGCCGCTTTCCCAGTGCATCAGGGCGAATTCCACTATCAGAATCGCGTTTTTGGCGGAAAGGCCTACCAGGGTCAGGAGCGCGATTTGCAGGTAAATGTCATTATCCAGCCCGCGCATGAATGTTGCGGCGATAGCGCCGAAGGCCGCGAAGGGTACAGCGCAGATTACCGCTATGGGCAGAGTCCATTTTTCATATTGCGCGGCCAGAATCAGGAAAACCATCAACAGGCCAAGAAGCATCATGCGGGAAGAGGAACCCCCGGTGGCCCGCTCCTGATAGGCCGACCCGGTCCAGGCTATTTCATAATCCGCATAATCTCCAACCAGAATTTTGTCCGCCACTTCTTCCATGGCGTCAAGGGCCTGCCCGGAGCTGTATCCTTCGGCTGGCCCGCCAACTATGTGGGCCGCGTTGAATATGTTGAAGCGGTTAATCAGGTCGGGGCCTTCTGTTGGAATGATGTTCACAACCGAGGTGAGCGGAATCATTTTTCCGTTTTGCGATTGCAGGTACAGGCTGCCGAAGCTGTCCGGCCGGGCCCTGTATTCGCTCTTGGCCTGGGTCATGACCTTATAGGTTCTGCCATAGAGGTTGAAGTCGTTTACGTATTGAGTGCCGAACACCGCCTGCATGGCCGAAAAAACGCTGTTAATGGGAATGCCCAGCATTTTTGCCTGATCGCGGTCCAGGTCCACATACAACTGCGGAACGTTTGCGGAAAAGGTGGATGTTACCCCGGCCAACTGTTTGTGCTTGGCGGATTCCTGCGCAAGCAGGTCGGCCACATGCGCCAATTTCTGGCTCGATCCGCCCCCGCGGCTTTGCAGGTAAAGTTCAAAACCGCCCGTGTTGCTCATTCCTGAGATGGGCGGCGGGTTGAAGTTCAGGATTATCGCTTCCGGTATGGTTGAGGCGAATTTGTTCATCACCTGTATGAAGTCAAAGGTGGATTCCCCTTTTCCGGTTCGCTCATCCCACGGCTTAAGCATGATGAACGCGGATCCCGAGTTCGGTTTAACCGCCCCGGCCATGAGGTCGTATCCGTTCAGGATGACATATTTGTCCACCAGTTCCTGCTCTTGCAGAAATTTTTCCATCTTGGCCGTGACGTTTGCCACCCGGTTCAGGGAAGCGCCGTCAGGCATGATTATGGAAGACATGATGTAGCCCTGGTCTTCATCCGGAACCAGTGAACTGGGGGTGAGCTTGAACATCAGTATGGCCATGCTGAAAATTGCTGCCATAATCAGCAGGGCGGTTTTGCGGTGATGAATAAGATAGGCCACTATGCTGACATAATTGTCGGTGCGCCGCTTAAACCACGCGTTGAACTTGGAGAAAAACCCGCCCAGCGGCTTCAGATCGGTTTTCAGCAAAAGAGCGCAAAGGGCGGGGGTGAGGGTCAAGGCCACAAACCCCGAAATGGCAACAGAAACGGCAATGGTTACCGCAAACTGCCGGTACATTGCGCCTGCGAGGCCGCCCAAAAACGCCACCGGCACAAATACGGAACACAGCACCAGCACAATCGCGATTACAGGCCCGGTCACTTCGCTCATGGCTTTTTCAGTGGCGGCGTGCGGCTGCAGTTTGTCCTTCTCCATTATCCGGTCCACGTTTTCAAGCACAACAATGGCGTCGTCAACAACAATCCCTATGGCCAGAACCATGCCGAAAAGGGTCAGGGTGTTGATGGAGAAATCAAAAAGATACATCCCCGCGAAGGTGCCCACAATTGAAACCGGAACCGCAACAATGGGGATGATGGTGGCCCGGAGGTCCTGAAGAAACAGAAATACCACCAGAAATACCAGAACCAGCGCTTCTACCAGGGTCTTCACCACTTCTTCAATTGATATGCGCACAAAGGTCGTTGTATTGTAAGGGATGTCATACGATATCCCGTCCGGGAAATCCTCTGAAATGGTTTCCATATGCTTTTGCACCAGGTCGGCCGTGTTCAGGGCGTTTGCGCCCGGCGTGAGGAACACGGCGAGAGCAATTGCGTCCCGGTCGTTATATCTCGCCTGGAAGTCATACATCAGGGCGCCAAGCTCAATGTCCGCCACATCTTTCAGCCTCAGGATGCTGCCGTCCTGGTTCGCCCTCAGGATTATATTGCCGAATTCCTCAACTGTTGAGAGCCGCCCTTTGGTCTGCACCATATAGACAATCTCAACCGGGCTGTCCAGCGGCTCCTGGCCGATGCGGCCGGCTGCAAATTGGGCGTTCTGTTCTTGTATCGCGGCGTTCACCTCGCTGGGGCTTACACCCAGTGAGGCCATCACATCGGGCTTAAGCCAGACGCGCATGGTATAATCCTTCGCATCTAAAATTACCGCATCGCCAACCCCCTCAACGCGCTTCAGGTCGTCCACAACGTTGATGGCAGCGTAGTTTGCCACGTCAATGCTGTTTACCGTGCCGTCAGGGGAGAACATGGAAATCATCAGCAGAATTGACGAAGAACGTTTGGAAACCAGCACCCCTGTTTTGCGCACTTCTTCAGGCATCATGGGCAGCGCGGCCTGCACACGGTTGGTTACGTTCACCGTGCACATGTCGGGGTCCATCGAGCTGTCGAAGTAGACCATCAGGGAATAGGAGCCGTCGGATGAGCTGGTTGATTGCATGTAAAGCATGCCATCAACCCCGTTCACCTGCTGTTCCAGCGGGGCGGCCACAGTGTTGCTGATAACTTCCGGGCTTGCTCCGGTATAGCTGGCCGAAACCTGGATGGTTACCGGCAGCAGGTCTGGATATTGGGCTACAGGCAGGTTGGCCATGGCGAGAAGGCCGCCAAGAGTGATCATAAGCGACATGACGGTTGCCAGAATCGGGCGTCTGATAAATACGCTTGAAATCATAACGGACAGTTCCCTGTGCGGTTAGTTGTTTTTGGGAGCGGTGGCGTTGGATGAGCCGGGCGCAGGGGTGCTGTCTTTATTTTCTTCCACTATTGTAACATGACCGCCCGGGCGCACTTTCTGTATGCCTTCCAAAATTATTTTTTCATTGGGGCTGGCTCCTTCCTGAAGAATGTAGTCGGAATTCAGGGCCATTTCCATTTTAAACGGGCGCTCCTCGGCGATGTTGTCTTTATTCACAACGTAGATGATCGGTCCGTCCTGGGTGTTGAGAACCGCGCGCTTGGGCACGGCAAGAACATTTTTCAGCACATACCCTTTCATGTAAACTCTGGCGAACTGGCCGGGAAGGATGTTTTTGTCTTTGTTGTCAAGCTGGGCCCGCGCCTTGATCGAGCTGGTTGCCAGATCGACCCTGGGGTCGATGAAATTGACTATGCCCTGCCCCGTGTGCATGGAACCGTCAGACAGCTTGATGTCCACATCAAACCGGTTGTCGGGCGGGGGGACGAGGAAGCCTTTGCTGATCATGTCCTGATAACGCAGGGCGTCGGTGGAAGGAATGGAAAAGTTCACATAAATGGGGTCGATCTGGACCATGTTGGTGAGAATTTGGCCCACATTAATCAGGTTTCCCTCGGAAAAGCTTTCTTCGCTGGCCGCTCCGGTAATCGGGGCTGTAACAGTGGTGTAGCCGAGGTTGATCTCCGCGTTGTCCACCAGGGCTTTGGCCGCTTCCAAATCGCCTTGGGCTGCGCGGTATGCGGCAACGGCGTCATCGCGTTCCTTTTTGCTTACCGCTTCTTCCTTGTAAAGTTTTATAAAGCGGTCATTGTCCAGTTTGGCCTGATAGTTCCGGGCCTGGGCCTGGGCAAGGGTTCCCTTGGCCTGGTTTAGCGCCGCCTGGTAGGGGGCCGGGTCAATCTGGAACAGGCGTTTGCCTTTTTCCACAATCTGGCCTTCAGTATAGTCTTTTTTCAGCAAAATCCCGCTTACCTGGGCGCGAATCTCAACCTCGCGAAAGCCTGCGGTAGTGCCCACAAACACCCCGGTGAGGGGTATGGTTTGCGGTTTCAGGGTGAGAACAGTAACTCCCGGGGCGTGAGGGGCCTGTTCCTCGTCTCCTCCGCAGGAAGTAAGCGCCGGAACGAGAAAAAGTGAGGTTATGAAGAGAAGAAACGGAAATTTGTAGAGTTTGGCAAGGTTCATAAAAACTCCTGAAACCGTTTGCGGGTGGGCGAAGCCTGAGCGTATGACTTTTGCCGGATATCATACTTACATTTATATAAACGCTAATTAAAGTACAACAGAAAGTTTCATTTTTTGCAGACAAGCACGAAGCACTACCATTTAGCATGAAGTTTATATGGCTGCAATGGTGAAAGGGCATTTAATCTTTATCAAATATGCCGGGCTGCCGATAAGAAAGGGGCGCGCTTGCAAGGAGGCAGCGCGTGGCGAAGCGCG
>CAZDJL010000122.1:0-4714 GCA_964505745.1 uncultured Desulfovibrionaceae bacterium
CACATAAGAAAATGCGCCGCCCAAATGACAAGGACGGGCAAAAACCTTCTTGCGGCAATTTCACAGGCGTTGCGGGAACAAACTTCGCAAAAAATACATTTTACCCAAACTGCATAGCTTTGCTCTAAAAAACTGGGGCACTGCTTAACCCGTTTCAAACTTGAAATGAAAGTGCGGTTTGCGCTACTGAACCAGGGCCCCTTTCCAATATTAAAAAATACTATTTATATATTTTTACAAAAAGAAACCCTTCCCTTGAGGCGGATTCAGCCAAATAAGCTGCCAGCTCAAAGAAAGGGCTTTTTTTGTTCAAGCTAAAAAAGCGCGTTATTTATCTTTTTCCAGATTCCTGGCCACTGACGGGCGCACAAATTCAAGAACCTGACGGTATGAGGCTTCCCATTCAGGGGTTTTTAGCGAGGCCAAATCCTCCCTTTTTACAAAACGGATGGCTCCGCAGGGGCACATTTCCATGCAAGCAGGGGGCATTCCATTTTTACGGCGGCTTTTACACAAATCGCATTTATCAACAAGAACGCTCTTTCCGGTGCTGAAAAATGCGGCATACGGGCAGGCAATAAGACATGCCAGCGAGGTGCAGCCGCGGCAGCGCATATGTTCAAGAACCACGGCGCCGTCCTCGTCCCGGCTGAGCGCTCCCTGGGGGCAGGCCTTCATACAGAAAGCATGATCGCAGTGCATGCAGTAGAGAGGTCGGACTATTCCTGTGCTTGAACGCATCATGATAATGCGCGGGGTGCCATACAAAAACTTGCACACGGCTTCGCACGATTCGCAGCCGATGCATTTGTTATAATCAACAAACAGGGTCATTCCTTGAAATTCGCTCATAATCAACCCCGTCCGATATCGCTGGACAGCGGAACCTTATCGGCTTCATAATCATATTCATCCTGCCGGTTCTGCTCTTTAAGTTCCAGCCAGTTGTCAAGAGATCTTGCGGCCCGAAGCCCGCTGTAAATGGCTTTGCCTATTTTACTGGGCCCGGTCAGCACATCCCCTGCCACAAAAACATTTTCAATATTGGTCATATGCAGCCAGTGCACATCTCCCTTGCGCACATTTTCAAGCCCCAGTTCGCGTTTAAACGGTGGAGTGGGAATCTCTCCTATGGCGGTAACCACCATGTCTGCGGGAATAATTTCTTCCTCGCCGCCCGGCCCCTGCACCTTTAAGCCGGTAAGGCGTTCATCGCCAATAAATTCAAGCGGAGCAAGCCGTTCACGCCAATCCATGTCGAACGCGCTGATAAGCTTGCCTATTTCATGCGTTCCGCTTGGCGCTTCACGCATGGTACGGCGGTAAACCATGCTCACACTTTTTGCCCCCAGGGCGTGCGCGCTGGTCACAACATCCACGCCTGAATGGCCTGCCCCAATCACCAGCACCCGCTTGTCCTTTACGTCGGGCAGGTTTACATTGGTTGAGGCGTAGTGGGCCGCCCGTATGGGAAAAAGGAACTCCAGGCTTGAATATACCCCCGGCAAATCTTCCCCCGGGATGCCTAAAAGCTTGGACCGCCAGGAACCGGTGCAAATCATCACGGCGTCATATTCCTCAACCAGGTCAGACAGAATAACCATATCATAGGTAAAATGGTCGCCTTCCTCTTCATAAAGGCGAACATTGCTGCAAACCTTTGTGCGGGTGTGAAACACTACCCCATATTGGCGCTCAAGCGCACGCACTCCGGCCTGAATTCGCGAGGAAGGAATAATATCTTCCGGGATGCCGAACAACATAAGCCCGCCCGGCTTCGGCATTTTATCGAACACCTCAACAATATACCCGTGCCCGGCAAGGAATCCGGCCACAGTGAGCCCGGACGGCCCCGCACCAATTACCGCAACCTTGCGGTTGTTTAACGGCTTCGGCTCCTTGGTCAGAAAGGCGAAATTCATCATATCATGCATAATATATATCTCAAAAAAACAGTTTTGCGCAGGCAAAACAGGATAAAATTGGACACTGATGCCCTTTTGCTTTGATACTTACTACTTAGCGTAAATTTAGGCAAGCTGGTATGCGAAGGCCATCTCAGAAATATACTTTTCCATAAAACCGGCCTGCTCTGGAAGGGAATATATTTTTGTGCAGGATTTAAAATGCCTGGCCAATTCGCGCATTTTTTCATTTTGCAGAAGTTTTGCCCCTGCCAGGGAGGTGTTGCCGGCCACCTTAACCCTGCCTTCCAGAACACTGGGCAGAAAACCCAAATCAAACAGGCAGCTCTGTTTAACATGTTCGCCCAAGGCGCCGGCAAGAAATATACGTTTCAGATCCGCTGCCTGCAACCCGGCTTCCGCCAACAGGCTTTTTAGGGCCAAACTGAATGCGGCCTTAACTTTCAACAGCTCTTCGATATCGCCAGCAGTCAAACTCAAGCTATCAAGCTTTAAAAACTTTTCCCGCCCTGTTTCCCGCACCATTTCCAACAGCTTTGCCCTGGCCGGAAATGAGAAATCGCGTTCCGCAATGTCAAAAACGCCATTTTGTGAAATAACCCCATACGCAAGCAGTATTGAAAGCAAATCCAGATATCCCGTGCCGCTTATTGCCGCAGCCTGATCAAACGGGATATTGGGTAAAAGCCCTCCAGGGGTCATTCTCAATCCGGTTATTACCTGCGATTCATCGCCCCCCACCCCGGCAAGCCCTCCACAACTAAGCCCAATCCCTTCAATGGCAGGCCCCAAAGGAATGCTGGTTGCCAGAAAATCATCCGGCCCCAAGGCCAGAACGAATTCTCCATTCGTTCCCAGGTCGCACAGCACAAACGGGAACGCATCCGGGGCGGCCTCGCAAAGAAGCGCGGCCATGCCCGCAGAAACATCTCCCCCAATAAAGGGAGCCAGTATTGGCGGAATATATACACCGGGAAGGCCGGGCAACAAATACTCTTCATCGCCGGAAAGAGGAGCTTTGTAGGGAACGCAGGCAAGGCCGGAAGGGTCAATTCCAAGAAAAATAGCACTCATTGCAGTGTTGGCCGCAACACAAATTTCGGCGGGCTGAACAGGCAAGGCGGAAATTATGCCTTTTATCTCCTGTTGAACGAGAGATGAGAGCCGCTCAAAGCCTCCCGGCCTGGACGCCTCACCAAGACGGGCCACCACATCACTGCCCGCGCCCATTTGCGGGTTCACCTGCCGCCCCTCAGATAAAACCTCGCCAAATTTTATCAATTGCCAGCAAATAGAGGTTGTGCCCAAGTCAACAGCCAGGAAGCCGTCCTTATCGGGCGCTCCCCTGCTTTCCGGTTTTTTTTTCAGCTGAATAAAGTCAGGCAGTTCAAGTAAAGCTTCTTCAACGCACTCATGCCTGCACCCCAGGCGCCAGCCCTCTTTTATCATCCTGTTGCCAAGTATTTTCCGTTCCTCCGCCCCGGCGGAAGGGGCCGGGCCAAGAAAGCGCACCCTGCAAAGCTTGCAGGAGCCCAGCCCGGAGCATAATGCAGGGGCAACGAACAGGCCGGACAGATAAATGCTCTGGGCAATAGTATGCCCGTGCAGCATCTTTATCGGCAGCACCGTTTCCGGCTTTTTCGGGCCAGAGATGATTTTCAGCATCTGAATCCGCATACCCATAACAACAAAATAGTCCCTTTCGCGAAGTTCGCTACAGGGACTATTTTTACTCAATCCAGTTGAAGAATCAACGTTTAATAGTCAATGATGATAACCGGCTTAATCAAATCTTTCGGCTTGTCCTTCATAAGCATAATGCCTTCTTCCACATGCTCCAGGCCCCGCCTCACATGGGTAACAAGCAGAGAGGGATCGACGCGCTTGTGCAGAACAATCTCTATCAGACGCTCCATCCGGGCGCGCCCACCCGGGCAAAGGCCTCCGCGAATGGTTTTGTGCGCCATGCCGCTGCCCCATGGCATGCGGGGCACAGGAAGATAATCCTTGCTGTCAACCCCGGACCCATAGTAGTTGATATTTCCGATAGCGCCGCCCGGCTTAACAATTCTTACGGCATAGTCCAAGGTGATTGCAGGGCCTCCTCCAATAATTACATGATCAACGCCCTGCCCGTTGGTCAAATCCATTATCTGCTCAACCACATCGCCTTTTTTGTAGTCAACACGGTCAGTAGCGCCATAGGCCTCCGCCACCTCGAAAGTGCGCTCGCGGTTGCCAACGGCAAAAAGCCTGCCCGCACCGCGCAAAACAGCTCCAGCCACAGCCATCAGGCCCACCGGGCCTATGCCAAGCACCGCAACGGAAGCCCCGATTTGCACATCGGCAAGCTCTGCTCCATGAAAACCAGTGGTCATCATGTCAGGCATCATTACCGCCTGCTCAAGCTTAAGCTCTTTGGGCATATGGGCCAGGTTCATATCGGCATCGTTCACATGAAAAAATTCAGCGAACACCCCGTCTTTAATGTTTGAAAATTTCCATCCGGTGAGCATGCCCTCAGAATGCTGGGCGGGAACTCCCAGCTCAACAGGAAGAGTGCGCCATGTCGGGGTTATGGCCGGCACAACAACCTTGTCTCCCGGCTTGAAGTCCTTAACTTCCTTACCGACTTCATCAATAATACCAACAGCTTCATGGCCCAAAATAAGGTTTGTTCGTTCTCCCAGGGCCCCTTCATACACTGTATGTATATCGGAAGTACACGGAGCAAGGGCCAGAGGTTTTACAATGGCGTCAAAGGGGCCCGGCACGGGCTTGTCTTTTTC
>CAZDJL010000123.1:0-4707 GCA_964505745.1 uncultured Desulfovibrionaceae bacterium
TTGTAAGTGGCGTAGCACCAGTAGAATTCGCACATGGTGAATTCGGGATTGTGCTGGGTGGAGATACCTTCGTTGCGGAAGTTGCGGTTGAGCTCAAACACTTTGTCAAATCCGCCCACCAGAATTCTTTTAAGATAAAGCTCGGGAGCGATACGCATGTAAAGTTCCATGTCCAGGGCCGCATGGTGGGTGACAAACGGTTTGGCGGCGGCCCCGCCTGCAATGGGGTGCAGCATGGGGGTCTCCACCTCCAGAAAGCCTTCTTCCTCCATGAAATGGCGGAATTCACGCACTATTAGCGAACGCTTGCGGAAAATGTCGCGGGTGCGCTCGGATACAATCATGTCCACATAGCGCTGGCGATATCTTATTTCCACGTCCTTGAGTCCGTGGTATTTTTCGGGAAGAGGGCGGATGGCGCGGGTGAGCAGGGTGACTTTAAGGCAGTTCAGGGTAAGTTCGCCGGTATTGGTTTTGAACAGTTTGCCGCAAACCCCCACAATGTCGCCGATATTAAATTTTTTGAACAGGCTGTAAGCTTCTTCGCCCAAATCCTCACGCGAGGCATAGCACTGGAGCTGTCCTGTCTGGTCCTGCAAGTGGAAAAAAGTCACCTTTCCGAAGGAACGCATGGACATTATGCGTCCGGCCGAGGTCATGGGTTCGAGTTGTTCAAGCTCTTCCGGGGAAAGGTTCTCGTTGTCGAGAAGCAGGGCAAGGGAAAGCTTTTTTTCAAATCCATTGGGGTAAAGAGGAACCCCTGTGTCCAGCAGTTCGCACGATTTTACGATGCGGGCCTTGATTACCTCATTAATGTCGTCCACCTTGGCCATATGCTCAAGCATCGGCATGAAATAGGGAAGTTCGGGGGACTTGGTGGCTAACTTTACGGTTGTGGTTTTAATGTTTTCTGACTTTTTCAAGATAAGCTCCAGAATAAAATAATTGACTAGAAGTAGTCCAAACTGCATTTGGGGTCAAGCCTTTTTCCACCCTGGAAGGCTTGCGGGGGCAGGCGGAACCGCCGTATTTGCCGGAAACGCTCAACTGGCTGGGGATTGGGGATAGCTTGGGGCGAACAGTTATTTCAGGCTTTCCAACTCAAGCCTTTCTAAGAAGGGAGACAGCGCAGCGGCCTCTTTTTCCCTGAACCAGTCATAGAATGTGCCGCCTTCTTCAAGGCCGCCGGGCAGGCCGATAATTACCAGATTGTTTTCATTGGCCAGAGAGATGCTTTCTTCCCGGTCGAAAAACAGGGTTTTGCCGGCGTGGTATGCGAGGCACGAATAGCCTCCTTCAATCAAAGCGTTGATTGTGTCCAGCCCGATAGCGGGCAGATCAAGCCGTTCGTCCTGGCCGGGCTTTACAATCTTTATGGCTATGGCGCCTTTGCCGCCAAGCTTGGCCCCGCGGCGCAAGGTGGCGTCTGTTCCTTCCAGGCACTCCACCGCCATTACCATTTTCTCCCGCACTACAATGCATTGCCCAATATCAAGACGGCCAATGGCCTGGGCTTTGGGCCAGCCGAACAGGATATTTTCCCATTCTTTTTCGCTGGGCCTGGCTATGGTCAAAAGGCCAAGCGGGCCGGGCAGGCCGGGCACCAGGCTTGCCGCCTGGATCACTTTGATTCCCCTGCTTTCAAGCTCTTTGGCCACGGCGCGCAACAGCGCGTCATCGCCAAGCCCGCGCAGGGACATGATTAACTTGATCGCCGTAAAGTCGGGGCGGACGGACAAAGCCTTCGGCTTGTTGATTGCGCCGGCAAAACAGATATGGGTGGCCCGCTGTTTCTGGAAGAACTTTATCACATGCCCCAGCTGGCCCAGATGGAACATTGCGAATATATCGGAATGTTTTCCAATCTCGGGATCGGTATGCCCATGAAAACCGCAGATCGCAACTTTAAGACCCTGCTCTTTGGCCGTGTCCGCCACCAGCACGGGAAACTGGCCTTTCCCGGCGACTATTCCAATAGTCCCCCCGGCTGGCAGGATGCTTGTTTCGGCGTGGGCGCTGGGCATGGTAAAACAGGTACGGCTTTAGCCGTCAAGTTTTGCAAGCGGCATGATTCCCCGTTCTGCGCTGCGGATAAATTCAACCAGCTCAATCACTTCCGGAATGTTCGAAAATTCATTTTCAAGTGCGGCCAGGGCTTCCTGGCGGGGCAGGTCTCCCTGCCAGATTGTGCGGAAAGCCTGCTTGATTGCTGAAATGGTTTCACTGGAAGCTTTTATGCGGCGCAAGCCTACCAGGTTCGGGCCATGCACGCCGCCATCGCGGTTTCCCACGCAAAGCATATAGGGGGGGAGATCCTGGGAGATTCCGCTCATGGCTCCAAGAAATGCGTTTTTGCCCACGCGGGTGAACTGGTGCACTGCGGAAAGCCCGCCCAGGATAACATTGTCGGCCAAATGCACATGACCGGCAAGGGTGGCGCCGTTGGACATTACGATATTGTTTTCCATACAGCAGTCGTGGGCCACATGGGTATACGCCATCAGCAGGTTGTTGTTGCCTATGCGGGTAATCCCGCCTCCGCCTTCGGTGCCGCGGTTCAGGGTCGCATATTCGCGAATGGTGTTGTTGTCGCCTATTTCAAGCCAGGATTCTTCTCCGTGGAATTTGAGATCCTGCGGTTCTCCGCCCACACTGGCATACGAATGGATGTGGTTGTTGCGGCCAAGCCTGGTGTAGCGCTTGACGGACGCAAAGGCGTCCACCCTGGTTCCTTCCCCAATCACCACATGATCTTCAATTACCGCGCAAGGTCCGATGATGACCTTGTCGGCCAGTTCCGCAGTCGGGGCGATGACGGCCGATGCGTGAATGTCAGAAGCCATTAAAAATCCTCCTTGTCGATGATGGCCGCGCTTATTTCGGCCTCAACCGCCAATTTTCCATCCACAAGGGCTTTGGCCTCCATTTTATGGATATGGAATTTGCTTTTGGTCAGGGTGCATTCCATGTCCAGCCTGTCTCCCGGAAATACGGGGTTGCGGAAGCGCACTTTTTCAAGACCGGTAAACAGGAACATCTTTCCTTCTTTGGAGCCAATCTCCGAAATCATCATTATTCCGCCGGTCTGGGCAAGCGCTTCCAGCATAAGAACCCCAGGCATTACCGGATTTCCCGGAAAGTGCCCCTGAAAGAACTCTTCGTTCATGGTGATGTTCTTGTAAGCCTTGATGTGTTTTCCGGGAATGCATTCCTGCACCCGGTCAACCAGCAGAAAGGGGTAACGGTGGGGGAGGAATTCCAGAATTTTTTTGATGTCAAACGACATGGGCTGATTGCTCATCGCTTATCCTCAAAATTCAAAGGTTGGAATGCGTTTGATTGCGAACGGGCGCAGGCTTGGAAGTCAGTCCTTAAGGGAGGCTTTGGCAGCGGCTTCGTCCGGGGTCAGGGCTTCCAGGGCCTTTTCCAGTTTTTTTATGCGGTTGTATAATTCCGGCAGTCTTGGAAGCAAAACCGACGAGCGCAAAAAATCGCCCTTCGGCATGGAGGGCGTGCCCCCGAGCACTTCCCCGTCCTTCACATTTTTGGCCAAGCCCGATTGGGGGCCGATAACAACATTGTTGCCTACGTTCAGGTGCCCGGCAAGGCCTGCCTGCCCGGCCAGAATGACCTGGTCGCCCAGGCGGGTGCTGCCCGAAATTCCGGCTTGCCCAGCCAGCAGACAGTATTTGCCGATGCGCACGTTGTGTCCGATTTGGACCAGATTGTCCAGCTTGCTTCCGGTTCCTATTCTGGTTTCTCCCAGCGCGGCCCGGTCAACAGTCGTGTTTGACCCTATTTCCACATCTTCATCAATGGAAACCGTGCCTATTTGGGGGATTTTTTCAATTCCGGTTTCACTTGGCACAAAGCCGAAACCATCGGAACCAAGCACCGCTCCCGGCTGGATAATGCTTCTGTCGCCAATTCTGGTGCCCGACATAAGCACTGCGTTGGGGTAAATCAGGCAGTTTTTGCCAAGAACCGAGTCCTCGCCTATATAGCAGCCGGGGAAAACAGTAGTTCCCTCTCCTATTTTGGCTCTGGCCCCAATGAAGGCGAAAGGGTATACCGTTGCGCCCGAACTGATTTCCGCGCTTGGGTCTATATGCGCCCTGTCGCTCACCCCTTTGAACTCGCCCTGTGGCCTGGAAAAGAAAAACAGCACCTTGGCGAAAGCCATATAGGGGTTTTCGGACAGCAGCGCGTTTTTTACCTTGCCTGCATGCTTGGGGTCAACAATGACCGCGCCGGCAGACGTTTTTTCCAGAAAAGGCGCGTACTTGGGGTTGGCCAGAAAGGAAAGCTCATTTTCCCCGGCATCTTCAAGGGTGTTCACGCCTGAAATGAGCTTGTCTTTTTCCGCGCCGTCCGAAAGGGCCAGCCCCAGTTCTTCGGCTATCTGCAAAAGGGTGATGCTTTGCCGCACGGTGAGTCCTATTTGTTTTTGCTTCGGGTGGCGGCAGCTTCCCAAACCCTGTTCAGCTCGTTCAGAAGCTCCTTGGTCACATCAAGGCTGTCGGAGGAATAAAGAACCCCGGCCTGCGCGCTGTCCAGAATAATGTCAAAGTGATTCTTCTCGGCATATTCCTTGGAGGCGATTACTATCGCGGCCAGAATTTCGTTGCGGATGACGGTTTCAGCATCACGCACCTTGCTGTTGAAAGCGCGGGTTCTGTCGTTGTGGTCGCGCATCATCTGCACCAG
>CAZDJL010000124.1:0-4704 GCA_964505745.1 uncultured Desulfovibrionaceae bacterium
CTTGCGCCCTTAGCCCTCAGCTGGCAATTATTCCTGGCGTGGCTTTTACCGCGGAGGGGCTGCGCCTCGGGTATGGGGGCGGCTATTACGACCGGTTTTTAGCCGAAACTCCTCTTTCAGACTGCCTGCTGATCGGCTTTTGCGCCGGGTTCCAGATAGTGGACTTTATTCCCCAGGAATGCTGGGACATGAAAATGGACGCCATCTGCTGTGAGAAGGGCATAATTTACTGCGCCCGGAACACTGCCGAAGCGCCCATTCATACATAATCCGGTTCCCCGGCCAGTGATCGTTTCAAAGCCTTATCCGTAAAACAGAGAAACAACGGCAAAAAATCAGACGCGCAGCAAAGGCGGCGCACCCGGGCCGGTTGCTCGACTTTTCCGTGCCAATTAAGTATATTGCTTCTTTAATATTAAAGGGGAAGGATATGCCTTGTAAAATGTTTGATTTTTCTGGATCGCGAGAATGGAAGCAGTTGCTGGATCTTCTGGAAAAACGCCATGGCAGGAATCAGGATATCGAAAAAATTGTAACCGGGATAATCGAAGAAGTGCAGACCAGGGGCGATGAAGCCCTGATTGAATATACGCGCAAATTCGATTGCCCCGAATTCAACGCTTCCCAGCTTCGCGTTCCCCACAAAGCTCTTGCGGAAGCGGCAGCCTCCATATGCCCGGAAGACCGCGCCCTGATAGAGGAAAGCATTGAAAATATCCGCTCTTTCCACCACGCCCAAGTTGAACAGTCGTGGTTCAAATCCCGCCTCGACGGCAGCATTGTGGGCCAGGAGGTGCGGCCGCTCAAGGCCGCCGGGCTATATGTTCCCGGCGGGCAAGGCGGCGAAACTCCTCTCATCTCCACCCTGATCATGACTGCCCTTCCCGCCATTGAAGCCGGGGTGAAAGAAATTGCTGTGGTTTCTCCGCCCGGCAAAAATGGAACCCTGAATAAATATCTGCTTGCCACCGCCCACATTCTGGGGCTTGACGAAGTGTACGCCGCGGGCAGCGCCTGGGCCATAGCCGCCCTGGCCTACGGCACGGAAAGCATTCGCCCGGTGGATGTCATCGCCGGCCCCGGCAACATTTATGTCACTTGCGCCAAGCGTCTTGTATCGGGCAAGGTAAGCATAGACATGCTGGCCGGGCCCAGTGAAATTCTGATTGTGGCGGACGAAAAAAGCTCGCCCATCCTGATTGCCGCAGACATGCTGGCCCAGGCAGAACATGACCCCCTGGCTTCCGCAATTTGCATATCCGACAGCAAAATTCTTCTGGAAAGCGTAAACCTTGAATTGAAAACGCAAATGGGCAACCTGCCGCGCAGGGAAATAGCGAAGGAATCTTTGACCGCCTGGGGGGCGCTGGTAAAGGTGAAAAACCTGAAAGAGGCAGTCCGGCTTGCCAATCAGGTTGCGCCCGAACATCTCGAGCTGATGGTTGAATCTCCATGGAGCATGCTTGGGCAAGTGCAAAATGCAGGGGCCGTATTCATAGGCTCCAACACCCCGGAAGCGATGGGGGATTATTTCGCCGGCCCGAACCATGTCCTTCCTACAATGGGCACTGCGCGCTTTTCATCCGCCCTTTCAGTTCAAACCTTTATGAAAAAAATAAACATAATTTTCTCATCTTCCGAATATGCCCAGGAATCCGCACCTAAAATCGCACGCCTGGCAAGGCTTGAAGGCCTTGAAGCGCATGCTCGATCGGCGGAACTGAGGCGTTTGGTAAAAACACATTAAAATCCATTTCAGCAAGGAGGAGGATTAATGATATTAAAAGACAAGAAAGCGGCCATCTTCGGCGTGGCAAACAATAAAAGCATAGCATACGGAATTTCAAAATCATTCAAGGACAACGGCGCACGTTTGGCTTTCAGCTATGTGGGCGAAGCCATTCAAAAAAGGGTTGAGCCCATCTCCCAGGAACTGGGCGGAGACTTCATCTTTCCATGCGATGTTTCCTCCGATGAAAGCATCGCCGAAGCCGCCGCGATTGTGAAAAAAGAATGGGGCAGCCTTGATGTGCTGGTTCATTCTGTAGCTTTTGCCCAGCGCGAAGACCTGCAGGGCCGCTTCATCGACACCTCGCGCGAGGGGTTTAGAATAGCCCTGGACATATCGGCATACTCCCTTGTTGCGCTGTGCAAAGCGTTTGAAGACATGCTGAACCCCGGAGCCTCAGTTATTACAATGACCTATTACGGCTCCACAAAAGTAATCACCAACTATAACGTGATGGGGGTGGCCAAGGCCGCCCTGGACTGCTCCATGCGCTACCTGTCCACGGAGCTTGGCCCCAAAAACATCCGCATCAATGCGATCAGCGCAGGCCCCATACGCACTCTGGCGGCCTCCGCCGTTTCCGGCATGCGCGACATGCTTTCGGAACTGGCCGAGAAAGTGCCGCTGCGCCG
This sequence comes from uncultured Desulfovibrionaceae bacterium, assembly GCA_964505745.1. Classification (GTDB taxonomy): domain Bacteria; phylum Desulfobacterota; class Desulfovibrionia; order Desulfovibrionales; family Desulfovibrionaceae; genus RGIG1962. The sequence goes on from CAZDJL010000124.1 coordinate 2,422, forward strand.
CAATGTGAGCATTGAAGATGTTGGCGGCCTGGCAACCTTCCTTGCAAGCGACCTTTCTTCAGGGGTTACGGGAGACACAATTTTTGTGGACGCAGGCTATAACATAATGGGCGTATAAAGCCTTTCTGCCGCCCCTCCAGCATTCTGCCTGAAGGGCAGCTCCATTACCGGAAACAGCCGTAAAAAAAAAGCCACTTTTCAAAGTGGCTTTTTCTGTGGCTTAAAATCGGCAATTTTCATGAAAGGCAAAATTCCAAGGTAAAATCCCCGTTGGCTGTTGAAAAAGGAATGGCCACCACGGGCACCCCCGCGGCATGGCTGATCGAGTGCCTGTCGCCCACAATCACCGAAGGGGTAGATCCTTGCAGCGACACCCCCTTTGAGCCCAGGGCCGCCCGGGCCTGACCGGAAATCATGTTGCAAACTTCTCCCACGGCGTCCCGGCTATCTTGGATGATATCTTCAATATCGTTGCCAAGCATCCCTTTTACCATGGCTATGGCGCATTCTTTTGGAAAAGAAATGGATATGGTTCCCTGGTAGGTTCCGGTTACACCCACTATCGCAGAAATATCGCCTTCGGCCATCAGGTTTTTTTTCACATATGGCTTTTGCGGCGTTACGGTCATCCCGGCCATCATGGCCAGAACCTCAACGGCCGCAGTGATAAAAGGCTTGGCAATTTCAACTCCCGCACTCACAAGAACTCCTTAAGCACAACAGGTATATAAGGCACATTTCTGCTCAATAGTGCCATTCAAGCACTGTCTGGTCAAGCCTGTTCAGGGGCTCTAGCCCAAAAATTGCTGCACCAGGGTGTAAAGTGTGGTCGGGTGTTCATTCACCCCGCCCAGCACCAACTTGGCCACTTCCAGCATGGGTTGGTTGCGGCTGGTCTCCACTGGCTTCAAATGCAGGCTGATACTGTCGCTATCCGCCTCTTCCGGCTGCTCCAGCATATACCACAATTCGCCCGAAGCCGTTTCCCAGCGCCCCACAAAATGGTTGGGAGGCGTAAACGTCTGAGCCAGAATCGCCTTCAAATCATTAAGGCAAAACGGCCCGCGCCCGGCCAGCCCGGTATAGTCCCCCTCCACCTGCACCGCCAGAGGCAGAGAGGAAATATGCCTCAAAAAATCCTCATTGATCCGGCAGCCCTGTGAAGCATCCTGCTTGTGAAATTCTTCCAGCTTGCCTGCGACCCGCCAGGGAAGTATGCGCCCGCTTTCCTCCGCCAAAACGGTCTCAGCAGGCTGAGGCGGCGGCGCGGGGTGATGCGCGGGAATGATCGGCCTTTTTGAAAGCTGAACCGGCCCCAGGCTGGACTCCACACTCTCAAGGGTGCGCACCAAAGTCTCCTCCACCCCCAAAAGCCTTTCAACAAGATCGCCAGCCCATTCCGGGCAGCTGTTTTCCAGCGTTTCAACTTTAACCTCGCTCTCAAACCCGGATCCTCCAGAAGAAGGCTCAAAAAGTCGGGCGTTTTGCAAGCTTCCTTCAAGGCTGCACAAACGGCTTAAAATCTCTGCCTGCTGCCTGGTCAGGGTAACAACGCTTTTAGCCAGACCGCTTATCGCATTGGCGAAGCCTGGCGGCAAAACAACTCCCGCCCCGTCCCTGTCGCCCGCCTCAGGCGGGCCCACAAGCTGGGGCTCCGCGGCCCCGTCTTCGTCAAAACCACGCGGGCGGTCCTCAATCCAGGAAAATTCCAGGGCAAGGCGGGAGCGAACTTCCTCCACGCTCATGCCTTTTTCAAACATATCCCGAATTCTCCTGCATACCGCCAGCGCATCGGCAGAAAACCTGATTGGCTTGCCCCTGCTTGCTACGGGTATGCAGCCGGGAAACTTACGCCGATAGCTTTTAATGGTGGTTTCAGACACTTTCAGCTGGCGGGCCAGGGCCTTGTGCGTATAGGTATTTTCAGGCATGCTCTCCCTCATGGGTTATCGAAAACTTATCGAGCATTCATACTATCTCAAATTACAGTCCATAGCAATGGAAGTACTACATATTCAGAAAATTGCAAAGCAGCCACCCCTTGCCCGAAAAACTTATATGGCGGGGCATTGCAAAGCTTGCCCGCTAAGAGTAGTATATATGAACAAAGATAATGCCAATGCCGATATAATAGAGGAGCGATTGATGCACAGATGTTTACGCTTTATACGCAACCTAACTTTGAATTCGATCTTGCTCACGATTTTATTGCTATGCGCCGGAAACTACGCCTGGGCCGCATCTCCCGACCTTTCGCCCAGCCTTCCGGGCATTAGCGCCCAA
>CAZDJL010000125.1:0-4702 GCA_964505745.1 uncultured Desulfovibrionaceae bacterium
TGTGCTCTTCCGATCTGTCCGGTATCGGACGAGGCTATTTTGACGAATTGGCATATGCAGCCTGCTCCGGCAAACTGCTGTCACTATTAGAACAAGAAGGAATAGGGATAAAACACACAACTTACTGCCCCCATGCCCCCGAAGAGAATTGCCTTTGCCGCAAACCAGCCGCCGGCATGTGGGAAGAAATAAGAAGCAAATTCCAATTGTCGCCTTCCCGCACGGTTATGGTTGGAGACAAAATGGATGACATCCGGTTTGGCATAAATAACAACTTTGCTGCAAGCATCCTGGTGTTGACCGGCCACGGCAAGGAAACCGCAAAAAAATACAGCCTGCCCGCCCCGTGCCTGGTAAATGATGCCGCAAGCTGTGAAATTTGCAACACTGACCATTTAGCTAAAACACTTCACAGCCCCGGCGCGAAGCCGCTTCCGGACATGCCTCACGCAATTGCCGTAAATCTGTCCGCTGCCGCGGCGTGGGTCATTCAAAATATGAGACGGGACGGATAATGCGCATAGCTATATGGAACACAGCCTGGCTTGGCGATGCAGTGCTTACCCTGCCCCTCATCCAGACGGTCAAGCGCAATTTTCCACAGGCCAGTATTGATTACTATGTGCGCAAAGGGCTAAAGGATTTGTTCAAATGTCATCCCGACATAAAAAATGTGTACGAATTTGACAAAAAAAAGCTGGGAACTTTGGGCAGCGTCAAATTCGGGAAAACACTGGCAGCAGAAAAGTACTCTATCTGGATAAGCGCGCACCAGAGCCTTCGCAGCAGCATTATCGCCAATTTCGTCAACGCCCCCATATGCATCGGCTACAATTCCGGTCTGGTCAGCCGCTGGGTGTACACCCACACTGTTGACCGCTCATTTTACAGTTCCCAGGAAATTGAGCGCTTGCTGAAGCTGGCGCTGCCCCTTGGGTTTGACATAAATTTCGACGATGAGGAGTCAAACTGGCCGGAACTCACGCTTTGCCCGGCAGATGTGGCCAAAGCGGAACAGATTTGGCAGAGTGTGGACAGCTCGCGCCCGGTAATCGGGTTGCATCCTGGTTCTGTGTGGCCCACAAAACGCTGGCCTGCCGAAAAATTTTCGGAAATAGCCGGGCTTGCGGCCAGGCACAATGTGCAAGTCATGCTCTTTGCAGGACCGGACGAACTTAAACAGGCGGAATTAGTTTGCAAGGAAAATCAGGGCAACGATGGCTTTATAAACCTCGCCGGGAAACTCAGCCTGCCGGTTCTGGCCGCCTGCATAGGCAAGCTTGACTGTTATGTGACCAATGATTCGGGGCCAATGCATCTGGCCTGGGTTCAAAGGGTGCCCACCACCGCCATTTTCGGGCCAACTACACGGGAACTGGGCTTTTTCCCCAGAGGCAAGGCCAGTTCCGTAATAGAACTCAACTTGGGCTGCCGGCCTTGCGGGCTGCATGGTCACAGGCATTGCCCCAAAAAACATCATGCCTGCATGAAAGACATTTCCGTGCAGGCCGTTTGGCGAAATATCGCCGCAAAAATAAACATTTCAACTTAACACGGGGAGTTTAACGGAGGCTATGAGTTCGGTTAAAACTACTGAAGAGGTGATTTGCCGTTGTGCCATCTGCCTGGAGAAAAGTGTATTTCCGTTCGACGGAGAGGAAGGCGTGCCGAAATCCGCCGAATTCGGCAGTGTTTCCAACAAAGCTTTATCCAATGTGCTGAATTGCACCCATGTCGGCAAGAACGATCTGGTCGTTTTTGTTGGCGGATTCATGGACGGCATTTTTTGCTGCATGCTCAAACTGGCTAAAGAGTATTGCAAGCTGAACCCCCATCAGGATGTATGGTATGCAACCCACGATTCTGCCAAGCAGATACACAAAATTATCAAAAGCTATAATAATGCCGGCAAAAAAATAGCACTTTTGGGCCATAGCTGGGGGGGAGATTCTGCAGCGCATATATTATCGAAAAATAAAGATATACATGTGGATATGCTTGTAACTCTGGACCCTGTTTCCAAAAAAGGCCCCCCCTCCAAAGAGGAAAATATGGGATTATGGGTGAATGTTTTTGTGGATTATGATGTTAGCAGCAGCCACCACTCAAACCTTCTCGCCAAAATCGGAGGCCCCTGGGGAAGTGTGCCCAGTGCAGATATGAATATCACACAGCAGGAATGGGGCGCTCAGCCTCAGCAGTTGAAGAAAAAAGAACTGAGCCATCTGTATCACTGCGATGTCTACTGGATGCTTTTTTGCAAAAATCTTGAGGAAACCTGGAAAAAAATTCTGCCTGAAACAAATCTGGCCTGCCAAAAAATATGAGCATAGTAAGCTCAAAAGATATTTTGCCGGAATTACATGCCTTCTCAACTTGAAATATTCTGCTTTTGCAGCAAGGGTTTATTAAAACCATTGCAGGCCGTTTAAAGCTTGACAGGCTTATAGAAAACGAGATTGGTCAGACAACATAAAAGGCTGCCGTCAAAATTTGAAAAGAAGAATTTGACGGCAGCCGGAAAAACATTTTTCAATCTGAAAAATCACATTAGCCAATAATTTCCAAAGCCTGCTTAAGGTTTATGCGGGATCCATGCTGCAGATAATCAAGCTGCCGCATGGCGGCTTCATGCTCTTCCATGCTGCTTCCCGCGCAGCAGTCTTCCACCACTTTAATGCGATAATCGCGCTGATGCGCCCCGGCGCTGGTGTAATGCACACACACGTTGGAAGCAACGCCGCAAATTATCAAAGTGTCGCCCGGCATCACGCCAAGGCCGTTCAGCAGAAAGACCAGGTCGGTGCCAAGGAAGGCGTCATACCGGGCTTTGGTTATCAGATAGTCGCCCGGCTCCGGGGTCAGGTCTTTATGTATTTCAACCCCTTTACCGCCAATCAGGCAGTGGTCGGGCTCGTTGCCGTCAAGTTCCCTTCCCATGTCAATTCCGGTGGAGCGGTGAACTTCCTGAGTGTAAATAACCGGAATGCCTTTCTTGCGGCAGGCGGCGGCAAGAGCCTTCACGCCAGGCACCATTTCAAGACCTCCCACACAATGCACCGGAGCGTCTTTTGCCAAAAAGTCGTATTGCATGTCAATAATCAACAAAGCATATTTGCCAGCCATATTATCCTCTCCTTTAACTTTAATTAAATAACTCCCATCAGGAAACGCACAGCTATGCCGCACAGCATTCCCAAAAACGGGTCAACAGTAGCGGCTGTCACAGCCATTGTAACCGGGCCGCTAATGCTGTCGGTTTCAGTAATAATCCCGGTAACATTCTCCGGAATGGCGATAAAAGCGCCAAGCAGGAAAAGAAATCCGGCAATGGATGCCATGGGCACAAACCGGGCAAGCTTCGGCAAAAGTCCGAAAAGCAGCATAAGGCCCACAATCACCATCATCAGGGCGCCGGAGTAATGCGGGTTCGGAGCCGCCGCGGTCACGGAAATGATTGGCTCTACCGGCGCGCCGCCGAACAGGCCGGAGGCTGCCCCGGCAAGGCCCGCGATAATGTTGGTATGATCGACATTCACCGGCTGGTTTGCAAGCTGGCTGTCTATTCCCGAATAGGCGATACTGGTTCCTACGCGCAGTGCAAGCAAGGCGAGAACGCCGCGAATCACCTTGGGAGACTTTAGGAATTTGAAGCCATCCAGGGGAATGAGCCGTATTTTTTCTTTTTTGTGCTCGCCGCTAACAATGGGCTCGAACGGAACAAAGCGGGCAGCCACCACACTGGCCAGAATGCTGGCCACAAGCGCGTAAATCAGATTGTTTTCATCTTTGGAAAGCAGCAGGAAAGTAGCCACCGCAACAGTTATGGACACAAGCCCGATAATTTTATTGTCTTTGCAGGTGTCTATTGCCACGAAAAGAAGAATCAGCCCCACGCCGGACATCATGCCGGAAAGAATCGGGCCTTCAATAAAGCTTACAATATGCCCGAAAAGCCCCACAACTCCAAGCAAAGCCCCAATCAAACCCGCAATCAGGACGATGTAGCACATGGTTGCCCAGTCTTTGTTGCCAAGCCTAGACACAACGGTGAGCGACTCTACTTCAAAGCTGACCGGAACCACAGATTTGAACGCAATTACCAGAAGGGCACCAACCAGAAAACCCACCCCGGTGGGGGCGGAAGCAAAGCCAAGCGCCAGCGCGACAAGCCCCTCTCCAATGGCGTCAAACAGTGTAACCACAGCCGCCAGAATATCCGTTAATTCCATTTTATCCTCCTATATTTGTCCCTTAACGGGAATTAACGAGTTCTTACAACAGCCAGATTCACCTTCTGGTTGTTGGTGTTGATATACACCTGTGAATAAACCATAATATTGTTCGTCATGTTGAAATGGGCTTCTTTGACCATAAACACGGGAACCTCACGGTTCATCTTGAATAGTGACGACACAAGCTCCGGAGGCAGCACAGGAAAAAATTCCGAGAGCGTATATTTTATTTTGTGGCTGGTCAGCTTGACGGCGATATCATAAATGGAGTTGGGCAGACCGTTGAAATCCCATGACTTGAGATGGCTTTCCGGTAGATATTCCTCAATATAAATGCTTGGCGCGCCGTTGGAAAAAAGCATTCTCCTAAACATGTGAACACACCCCGTCCGGAATGCGGCCGGAAGATCATAGTCCACCTCCAGTTTGTCAAGCCTGTCGTGGCCCTCTTCTTTCAGGCTCACTTC
>CAZDJL010000126.1:0-4607 GCA_964505745.1 uncultured Desulfovibrionaceae bacterium
TCAAATTGACAGCATGATGTCAACATGATTTTTTCTTTTTTTTCAATAAACACCCGCGCCGAAAAGCTTCTCCCTCTCCAAACGCGTGAGCGGAAAAATACCCGCATCCCCAAAAATGTCAAGCACATTTTAAAGCCAGGCTGAAAAATAAATGCCCCCGCTTTCCCCTTACAGCCAAAGCCCTTGCATTCTGTGGCCTTTTAAGGCATGGATACAAGTATAAAGTTGTACTGGTTGCAACAAATATTCAAGATTTGCTTCCGTTCGTGTTTTATTGCCTTGGCTTTAAAGGCGCGAACGTATAAAATACCGCCCGTATTAAAAATTCACAACCCCTTCCCTTAGTGGAGATGGATACATGACAATTAAGAAGGGATACCGGCCTCATGCGCCCTTGGCACTCGTTACCCTTGTTCTTGCAGCGGCATTTTTTTTGTTTCCGCCTAACTCGCAGGGGGGCGTCCCTTTTGCGGACACAGCCTCCATTGACGGTTCCAAGCCGCTGGCTCCATATGCGGAGTTTCTGCCCGACCCAACTGGAAAAATCAGCATGGAGGAAATGTTCGCATCCGCGCTCACCGAAAAATTCCGCCCTTTATCCGAAGGCATACCGCTTGATTTCTCGGGAACCCTCTGGCTCCGCTTCACGCTGGCTCCCACTGCAAACCCTCGAAATGATGGACAAATTCTCCTCGACCTGAGTTCTCACGCGCCCAGAGGCGCCGTGGTGTATACTCCCAAATCGGAGCCGGAAACAAACGTACCCTCCGTCTGGCAGGGCCGCCGGGCCGACAGCTCCGGCATGTACAACCTTCCCCCTGCCCACAAAGAAAGCCCCACCTCCATTTATGTGCGCATACCCGGCACCCCGGACCTATGGTTCACGCCCTCTCTGCGCACCGCTGAAAATGCGGAAACCAGCGGAAACAAGACTTTTCTTTACCTTACCATGTGCGTGCTCGGGGTGCTTGTAGCCGTCTGCCTGTTGCGCGCATTCAGAGACGGTGGGGAATGGCGGCTGTGGACGGCCGTTTTGGCGGCCTTGCTCCTTGCGCAGCCCATCCTGAAAATTCCCTCCCTGCCTGTGGGCTTTTCCTTTTATGTGGGTTCAATTCTATATTTGCTAATCCCCTCGCTGGGCCTTGCAGTCATGCCGCATATAGCACGGCACCTGTGGAACACCCAGGAAAAGGCTAAAGGGCTGGACATTTTCCTTGCTGTGTTGACAATAATTGGCGGGGTGCTGCCTCTTATGATGCTGTTACCCTCGTTCTTCTGGGTGGCAAAACTGCTTCCCCTCTGGCCTTTGCTGGCCATATTTCCCGGTGGGGCCGCTCTTGCGGCCATCACAAAAAAGATGCCCGGCTCGGGACGCTTCCTGCTTTGCGCCCTGCTTCTAGCAGGTTCCGCCCTTTTAACATTATTTGCCAGAACAAACATTTACCCCGACAGCATCCTGATCAACGCCCCCTTATGGGCAGGCTGCATAACCACCCTGCTTCTGGGGATCATGCCCATTAAGCGCATAAATGCCTACGCTGTCGAAAAAGAAGAAATAAAGGCGGCGGCAACCGGCCCCGCATTGCGCATCAGCGACGTCCTTGATTATGGAGAAGACGCCATTATGCGTCATCATAACCCCATGACCCAGGAAGATGCCGCGTTCCTGTCGAAAACCCTGGAGGAAACGCGCAAAGAGGCCTCCAAAGCTTTTGCCCCTGAAGATGACGCCCCCCCGCGCCCCGCGCGCCAGCCGGAAGAGAAACAGAGTTTTCATTTCAGGCACAACGCCGAAAAAAGCCCTGCCGCAGGCCTTTCTTTGCAATTTCCCGAAGGGGATAAGCCCGCGCAGTCGCCGCAAAGCCTGCCCTGGCGTGCTGCAAATTTGAAACCAGACTTTGAGGCGGAACCGCATTCCGGCCCAGATTACGGCATGGGGCTGAACATTGGCGCCGGGGAGGAACTGCTTGAGCAGAATTCTTTTTTGGCCGGGGGCGACGAAACCGTTTTCCCCCTGATTGGAGAAGACGCTGGCGAAAGCTTGTTTCCCACTGAAAACCCGCAACAGCTCCACGAAGGCGACAGTTTTTTCAAAAGGTTTGAGGAAAGCACCATTCTCTGCGGCGCGGATCATGCCGAGAACATTTTGAAAACAGGAAAAGAAAAACCCATTGAGGAAAGCCCGGCTCTTCCTCATGTGGTGATCACTCCACTTAAAGCAACAGGGGAAACGGCCCAAACAAAAGAAGAGAGCCCTTTGGACGCATCGCTGGAAAAAGGCCCGGCAGATCTTTCCAGCGGCCCGGTTCACGAAATGCCGCAGGAGGAGCCCCGGCAGGAGGAGCCCGAACCTGAACAACCCCAATGGGCCGTAACTGCGGAAGAACGCGCCCCAGAGGCGCCTGAACAGAAAACACCCGGCAGCCCGCAGGAAGGCGACCCCTTCCCGGCCCCGGAATATGACGAACCCGCTGCAGGAACGGAAAAAGAGGTTTCACCGCCGGAAATTGAATTCCCAAAATCAGACAATAAAGACGCTTCGAATTTCCCAACGACGGATGATGACGAAGAAGTAATGGAACTGGCCGCCGATTATCTGGCTGAGGAAGAGCAAACTATTGAAGCTGCGCATAGTGCCGGCATTTGGGAAAACCGGCAAGAGGCGGAAGAGCCGCTCAGCCTGAAGCCTGTTGACCCAGAGCCCGTCCGTCATGACCCGCTCCAAATAAGCCAGGTTGAATTTGAAGAGCCCGCTCTGCCGGACGCAGCCCTGGCCAAAGCCTTCCCAGGCTTACCGGGCACATCGGATTTGTCATTGGAAGAGTACCAGGAAGAGGCGGAAAAAAACTATCTGAATCAGGAAATTGAGCCAGAGCAGCCCGAAGCAGCGACCCCTGCCAGTGCCCCGCTGAAGAAACCATTCGACCGCAAAGAAAACGGCAACAGCAGCTCCGTATATTTTTCAGCCAAAAGCAAAGAAGAAAACGGTGACAAAGATCCTCGCATTGACCCCGCCATCCTGAGCAAAATAGAAGAAAGCCTCAAGGTGCCGCTGGAATCCCTGATGAGGGCCGCTTCGGAGTTGAGCAACTGCTCCTTGCCCCCACTTGCCAAGGTGCAGTCCGAAGCCATTGTGAAAAGCGGAGCGGCGCTGGCGCAACTTGTGAACACCCTGTCGCACGGGCCGGCAGAAACCCTGCAAATGCTGGACGCGAATGCCGACGACAGCAACAAGATTTTCGACCTGCAGGTTGTGCTGCGGGAAGCCCATGACGCGGTAGCCGTCAAGGCGGAACGCAGGGGACTGGCGCTGTCCTGGTTCATGCCGCCCCATATGCCCATGCTTTACCGGGGCAACCCCACGCAACTGCAAAACGTGCTCAGCCTGCTTCTGGACAGCGCAATCGAATCCACCTCGCGCGGCTCGGTTCAAGTAGCCGTTCGCCGCCTGCCGGACAGTATCGACCCGGGGCATCTGGTTTTTACGGTTACAGACACAGGCCAGACCAGCCCCCATTTGCGCCGCAGCACCACCGCCCTGATGAAGGCGTGGGAAATGGTTGTTGCAGACGGAGGGACCCTGAGCCTTGACAGCACCCCCAATCAGGGCACGGTAGTGTCGTTTACTTTGCGAATGTCTGTGCCGGGAAAACAGGTGCAGCACCTGCTTCCCCTTCTCGCTAAAAGCCAGGAGCAAAACCAGGATGACACGGCAACAGGCTGTGAAAATCCGGAACTGCGCCCGCTGACAATCCTGGTGGCGGATGAACAGACCACCAACCGTCAGCTGGTAGCGTTTTTCCTCAATGACCTCCCATACGTCATAGAAGAGGCGCGCAGCGCAGCAGAAGCGCTTGAAACATACACCCAGTCCCCCGTGGGGTTGGTAATTTTCGACAATTCCCTGCCAGAGCTGGATCTTGAAAAAATGACCCGCTCCATTCACGAGATTGACGCCTCACTCAACATACCGCCAGTTCCGGTTGTAGCGCTGGTGCAAAACCATGTGGACGCAAACAAGGCCATCGAGGCTGGCTGCCATACGGCAATAAGAAAACCTCTTTCCCGCACAAAAGTAAGAGACACCGTGGGCAGCCTTCTGCCCGTTCCGGAAGAAGTGCTGGAAGCCATGAAGCCGAAGCCCGTCCCCATCGTTATTGACCTTGATGACACAAAAGAGGATTACGCCGCGCCGCAGGCCGGATCTTCTTTCTTGAACATGGCCCGCAACACTCCGGAGATAGAAACCACGCAGGAGGAAATAAAGCCGCGCCAGGAAAACGAAAAACAGGAACAGGCGATAAGCCCCAAAACGCTTGCCGAAGCGGCAAGGCGTTTCATACGCGTAAGAAAAAATCCTGCTGCCGTAAAAATTATGCAGGACGACTATCAGGAAGAAAGCATGCTGGGCGAAGTACGCCCTGTAAGCAGGAAACAGCTTGGCGAAACCGCCCCCGAAAAAGAGGCCCTGCCGGACGCAAGCCCGGCACAGCCCCGTTCGGGCGGCGTCTTCAGCTGGTCCGGAGAAAGCGTATCAGCCCCCCGCCCCATACAGAAAAGGGAACTCGGGCCGGAAGAAATGAGTGAAGACCTTTCTTCGGAAAAAG
>CAZDJL010000127.1:0-4605 GCA_964505745.1 uncultured Desulfovibrionaceae bacterium
AGTTTTACGCTATTTGAGCGGAATTTTGCGTTCGGAGCGGGATTCGCTTGTTGCCATGTATGAATTCATGGTCGAATTGGATGTTGAGCTGGCCAAAGTGGCCCTTGCCGAAAAATATCACGGGCGAATGCTGAGGCTGCAGCCTGAAGCGCCTGTCTGCCTTGTGGAGGCGCGTCACCCTCTGCTTGTGCTGATGAACTACAGCCATGTTGTGCCCATTGATATTGCTCTTGAAGAAGGGCACAGGGCGCTGATTATTAGCGGAGGCAACGCCGGAGGCAAAACTGTAAGCCTTAAGACCCTGGGGCTGATCGCTCTCATGGCCATGGCCTCCATTCCTGTTCCGGTGGGTGCGGGCAGCGTTTTGCCCGCCTGGGAAAATGTATTTGCGTTTATTGGCGACGAACAGAGCCTTGATGAACATGTAAGCACTTTTACTGCGCAAATAGAACATTTATCCAGAATTTGGACGGAAATTGACGAAAAATCGCTGGTGATTCTGGACGAATTTGGAGCAGGCACGGATCCTGCGCAAGGTTCCGCACTTGCCCAGGCCGTGGTGGACGAAATTTTGCGAAAAAACGGCTATGTCATTGCGGCAACCCATTTCCCGGCATTCAAGGCATACGCCCTTTCCAGAGACGACGTGCGCGCAGCTTCTGTGCTGTTTGATGAAAACAGCAAAAAACCGTTATATACACTGGTTTACGATCAGGTAGGCGCAAGCCTGGCCCTTGATGTGGCAAAAGCCAATGGATTGCCCGATGAAATTATCCGGCAGGCGGAAAAATATCTCCTGATGGAAGGGCAGGAAACCTCTGTTTTGATTTCCCGCCTGAACAGCCTGGCGGTGGAGCGGGAAAAAGAGATACGGGAGCTTGAGAAGGAACGGGGCAGGCTTGAGGAAATACAAAACAAGCTGGCTGAAAAATTTGAAAAAGAACACCGCAATACGCTCAAGAGCCTGGATGAATCCCGCCGGCAAATTATGGCTGATATCCGTACTGAAAAAACAGGCCGCAAACAGGCGTTGAAAGAGCTTTCAGAAATAAGGCAGAGCCTTGCGAGCCTTGTTCCTTCCAAAGAAAGCGAAAAACCTGCGGACAGCTTTGCCAACGCTGTTCCCGGCAGCACGGCTCAATACATTCCCTGGCTGCGTAACGGGGTAATTGAGGAGATCGATCATAAAAAGCAAAGGGCCAAACTTGATTTCAACGGAGTTTCCATTTGGGCCGCTTTTGCGGACTTGAAGCCAAGTGAGGCGGCAGGCCCGCAAGCTTCGCCAAAGCCTCAGGCTGAAAAAATAAAAACCTTGCCGGAACAGCCAAAACAAGGGCTTTCCATTCCCTTAAGGGTGGATTTGCGGGGGAGCAGGGCGGAAGAGGCGCTTCGGGAGCTTGAGCGCCAGATAGACCACGCCATGCTTTCCGGCAGGGACGCCCTTGAGGTGGTGCATGGGAGAGGCACCGGCGCTCTTCGGCGTGAAATTCATCAGTTTTTGGCAGGTCGTCCCGGTGTTGCGCATTATTATACGGCAAATGAAGACCAGGGCGGCGATGGGGTTACAATTGTAGAGTTGAAATAACCATTTGTTCAAATGTTTTTTCTTCTTACACAGGTATTTTCTTCTTTTACAACTCATGGCGGTTGTCTTTTTCGCTATTGTGAAACGCGACCACCAATGTTGCAGGTGCTGGATCTTCTGTTTTTTTAAGGAAGGCTTGCTTGCACTTGGCGATATTGATGAATATCTTATGGCGAGTGAACAAAAGGCAAAAAAATTTGATCTTGGAGAAATGAACTTGTATGTTCAAAACAAGCTTTCGAGCTTACCCCAATAAACACACTCCTTGCTTTTTAAATTTCAGGACATATTTATAATGTCAAACCGCTCAGACATAGAAGCAATCAAATCACGCGTAAATCTGGTTGATATCGCCAAGCGCTATGTCGAGTTGCGCAGGGCCGGCGGCCGCTGGGTTGCTCCCTGCCCGTTTCACAATGAAACCAAGCCTTCCTTTTCAATAAATGAGGAAGACGGATTGTTTTATTGCTTTGGATGTCAGGCGTCGGGAGACGTGATTGATTTTTATTGCCGGATTAACGGCCTTGAATTCCGGGAAGGTCTGGCGCAATTGGCGGAAGAGGCCGGGATTGAACTTTCTAGAATGAAACGCGACCCTCAGGCGGCGAAGAAAGATGATTTCAAACGGCAGGCATTGAAGCTGCATGAGCTTGCGTTAACGCGGTTTTCCTCCAATTTGAAGGGGAAAAAAGGAGAGGTCGCCCGTGATTATATAGCCGGCCGCAAAATAAGCCCGGAAATGGTTGCGGCATTTGAACTCGGTTTTGCCCCTGATAATTGGGGAGATTTGGCGGATTATTTTAAAAACTCCGGCGTAGACGATGAGCTGGCCGTAAAATCCGGCCTTTTGAGCAGAAGTGAAAAAAGCGGAAAGCCATATGACCGGTTCCGGGGCAGATTGATGTTCCCAATCAAAAATTTGTCCGGGCGGGTGATTGCTTTTGGCGGAAGAATTATTGAAAAAGCCGTTCAGAACGCCGATGAACAGGCCAAGTACATAAATTCCAGCGATTCGCCAATATATAAAAAAGGCGAACACTTATATGGGCTTTATCAGGCCAGACGCTCCGTCACCCATCTGAAGACGGCGCTTTTGACCGAAGGTTATCTGGACGTAATCTCATTGCACCAATTTGGTTACACCAATGCCTGCGGAGTGCTGGGAACAGCCCTTACCAAAGAGCAGGTGCAGCGTTTGGCGGGTTTTTCGTCTACAGTGGAGCTGCTCTTTGACGGGGACGCGCCCGGGCGTAAAGCAGCCCTGCGCAGCGCAGAAATGATTCTTGGGGCGGGGTTGAATTGCAGAGTGGTTATTTTGCCCAAAGACGAAGATATTGACAGCCTTTTGCACAACCAGGGAGCAGAGGCGTTTGAAAAATTGAGAGAAACAGCGGAGGAGGGAATAGTTTACTGCGCAAATACTGTGAAGGCAACCCTTTCTCCTCGTGAAGCGGTGGAATGGCTTAGAAATTTTATTGCTCAGGTAGAGCTGCCTGAGTTGATGAGCAACTTTATTTCGCGCCTGGCCCCTGCATTGGGTATTGACGAAGCGCAAATAAGAGGGCAAATTAAAAGTTGTGCCTTTCAAAAATCAACAGCCCCGGCGCCTTTTTCTCAAACCCGTTCCGGGTTGGGAAAAGCCGCGAATGTGCCAAAACCCAGAATTGGTATGGCCAATGAAGCCCTGGCGCGTGAAATTCTTCATTTTCTGGCTTGTTTCCCAGGTTTTGTGGAGCAGCTCAACACAGCAGGCTGTGAGAAACTGCTGCTCACTCCCTTTAGCAGGGGAATATGGGACAAGCTTGTAGAGCATGGAGAAGAAGAGGCTTTTGAGCATTTCAGCCCGGAAGAAAAAGAATTCTGGGCGCGTTGCCGTGTGGTGGAAAGGCTTCCCGAAGAATGCCGGGATGAACTTTTGGCCGATATTAAAGTGCGTATTGAAGAAAAAAGTGAAAAAGAAATTGCGCAAACCTATAAAGATGTGCTGCGCCAGCTGGGTTCGGGTAGCGACCCCGGCCTGGAAATTTTAAGGGCGCTTAAAGCACAAAGGAATTCCAATGGGAAACATTAAGGAAATCCAGCAAATAAAGCATCTCATCGCCAAGGGGAAAGTGACTGGCTTTCTTACTTTTGATGAGGTGAATAAAGCCCTGCCAGTGGAAGTGAGCACTCCGGAGCAGGTTGAGGAAATAATTTTTATTTTTGATTCGCTTGATATCGCCATTGTAGACTCGGAGAAGGAAGGCAGAAAGCTGGCCATGTCCCCCACCGAGCCAGAGGAAGATATTGTTATAGAATCCAATTTCGATCTGGTTGAAGAAGATGACGGGGCCGATTATTCTTCTCGCAGTACAGACCCTGTTCGGATGTACTTGCGCGAAATGGGCGCAGTGCCCTTGCTTGACCGCGATGGGGAAGTGCTTATCGCCAAAAAAATTGAAACCGGTGAGCAGGAAGTTCTTTACGCTTTGGTTGAAGTTCCGGTTGCGGTTGAAGAGATAATCAGTGTGGGGGAAGACCTGAAGCAGAATCGTATCAAGCTCAAGGATGTTGTTAAAACCATTGAGGAAGACGACCCTTCTGAAGATGAAATGAATCAGCGTCAGAGGGTTATTCTTTTGCTTGACGAGATTAAGCAGCTGTTCAAGAAAAAACGCAAAATATACGCCAAGCTGGATGAATGCTGCCGCATGGACAAGAAAGTTACTGGCGTTCAAATGGAAATAATCGATTTCAAAACAGAAATCGTTGAACGCCTGCGCGATATCAAGCTTGAAAAAACCCTGGTAGACAGGGTGATTGAAACTGTGGACGATTATGTGCGCCAGATGTACAATTGCCAGCGCGATCTCTCCGCCTATCTGCTTGCCACTGGCAAAGCCCAGAAAGAAATAGAGGCGCTGTTTAACGCTCTGGAGACTCGAGCAATGAGCCCTACGGCTGTTGCAGACGAACTGAACCTGTCAGTGGAAGAGCTCTTCTCCTTTAAAGAAATGATTATGGGCAAGATGGAAATCATG
>CAZDJL010000128.1:0-4546 GCA_964505745.1 uncultured Desulfovibrionaceae bacterium
AACCAGAACAAGCCCTCCGGAGGTGCAACTGTAGCGGCACAGGCCGGGCTGCCCAGGAACTTTGAACGGATTGGAAACAATCCGGCCCTTCAGGCCGGCGGCGCCCTCATCGTCATTTTTTCTCTTAGCATTAAGCAGAACAAAAGACAAAGCAGTGTGTGTTTTGTCGAGCCCGGCGGCCTGGGAAAGCCTGACCAGCCAGTCTGGAGCCTGGGGGTGCTCGTTTATGAAATGGCACCATGTTTTCTGGGCGGGCGAAAGCATGGGGCATTCAAGGCTGTGAGGGCAGGGAGAGGCCGGAAAAAGTTTCCGCTTCAAGGCCGCTTCGCGGGCCAGTTCAATGATTTTTCCGCCCAGGCGGTTTCCCGGTTCAACCAGAAGCAGGCTTCCTTCAGGTTCAAGCCCGGCTTTCATTTCCCCCACAAGCCCGGCAACTAGATGGGCCAGGCCTTCATGGCGCCCGGGCCTGATTTCATTAAGCACGTTCAGGGCGCTAATCAGGGCAAAACCGCTGCCTTTGGCCCGTTTAAGGGCGTCGTTCAGGCTGCCTTTATGAAATTTTATTTCCCATGCGCTGTTTTCCCCAGCCAGTTGATTGAACAGGGCAAGCCCGCTTTGCAGGGGTGTAAGCTGTGTGTCGTTGCAGTAAAAGGAAAGCTTTTGCGTTCTCAGGTCGGGCCGTGCGAACCAGAGAACCAGGGGCAGGGTAAGCGGCCCGCTTCCCAGATCGAGAATTTTGTCTCCTTCCTTCAAGCCCAGCGGAAGGCCCGCCACAAGAGGCGCCAGCCGAACCATGTTCCAGGGCATGAAATACCATAAATAGGCGGCTTTCAGCCTGGCCTCGCTCCAATACGGGCGAACGAGCTCATCGCGCCCTTCGGTAAGAATGAAAGACAGGTCGGCGATATCCAGCGGCAGTTTTTTAAGGTGCGCGGATTTTGGCTTCAGGGTTTTGTCCAGTGCCTGCCCAAGGCTTTCCAGCTCCAGGCACGTTTCGGAATTGAGGGGTTTGAACAGGTTCATCGGTTGCTTCTACAACGAATAGGCATATCAAACAATTAAAATTTGCGGGAAAGGGGAATAAGGGGGAGAGAAAGGGGAAAACCCTGGTCGGCAAAGATTTTCCCCTTGTTTCAGGCATATTCTCAAGCAAGCAGCATATCGTCTATGGCCCCGTTTGCCGGAACCATCGGATACACATTTTCATCGCGGTCAACCACTACATCCACAATTGCCGGAAGGGGAGAGGCGAAAGCCTTTTCAAGCGTGCTTTCCAGCTCTTCCGGCTTGAGCACTCTGTATCCTTCCGCGCCATAGGCTTTGGCCAGCGCCACAAAATCCGGCTGGCCCTCCATGGGGGTGAAGGAATAGTTATGCTTATAGAACAACTCCTGCCACTGGCGAACCATGCCCAGGTAGCGGTTGTTCAGAATCACTATTTTCACCGGCAGGCCGCTTTCAACCGCGGTGGCCAGTTCCTGCGAGTTCATCTGAATTGATCCGTCGCCGGCAATATCTATGACCAGTTTGTCCGGGAACGCGGCCTGTGCGCCCATTGCGGCAGGGAAGCCGTAGCCCATGGTGCCGAGCCCCCCGGAGGTAAGGAAGGTGCGGGGCTGGTTGAATTTGTAAAACTGGGCGGTCCACATCTGGTTTTGCCCCACTTCCGTGGTAATCAGGGCTTCGCCCTTGTTCATCTTTTTTGCTACGGCCTGAACTGTTTCAATCACCGCCTGGGGCTTGATATACTCTCCCGCTGAATAAAACAGGGGGTGCTGGTTTTTCATTCTGGTAATTTCGTTGTGCCAGGCCGGGTTGTGCTCGTAAGGCACCGAATTTTCATCCAGATTCTGCCCAATCAGGCCTTTGAGCGCGATAAGGGTATTTTTGCAATCTGCCACCAGAGGCACGTCCACGGTAACGTTTTTTCCGATGGACGAGGGATCGATGTCTATATGGATGATTTTCGCTTTGGGGGCAAAAGCTGAAAGCAGGCCGGTAACCCGGTCGTCAAAGCGCATTCCCACCGCAATCAACACGTCACAGGCATTAACGGCCTTGTTTGCCGTGTAGGTTCCATGCATTCCAAGCATGCCCAGAAACAGGGAATCGTCAGCCGGAAACGAGCCCATGCCCATAAGCGTGGCGGTCACCGGGATGTTCAGGGTGCTCGCAAGCCAGAACAGCTCCTCGTGCGCTTCGCTGATGATGGTCCCGCCTCCGCTTATAATCAGCGGGCGTTTGGCGTCCATGATCAGTTTTGCGGCTTTGCGCAACTGGTTCAGGTTGGGCATCGTGGTTGGGTTATACGAACGCATTTCCACATTGTCCGGGTAGTTGAACACGCCTTTTGTCTGGACTATGTCTTTGGGCAGGTCCACCAGCACTGCGCCGGGCCGCCCGGAACGGGCCACGTAAAAAGCTTCGGCGATGATGGCGGGAAGGTCGTTGATGTCCTGCACCAGATAGTTGTGTTTTGTGCATGGCCGGGTGATGCCCACAATATCCACTTCCTGAAAGGCGTCGTTCCCGATAAGCGAGCGGGGCACCTGGCCGGAGAAAACAACAATCGGAACGGAGTCGCAATTCGCGGTGGCAATGCCGGTGACCGCGTTGGTTGCGCCCGGCCCGGAAGTTACCAGAGCCACCCCGACTTTGCCGGTTGCCCGGGCGTAGCCGTCGGCTGCGTGAACGGCGGCCTGTTCGTGGCGGACAAGAATATGGCGGATGTCGTGGCGGGTGATTTCGTCATAAATGTCGAGCACCGCTCCGCCCGGGTAACCGAAAAAAACGTCTACGCCCTCGCGCTTGAGAGCTTCCATCAGCATTCTAGCGCCAGTCATTTCGCTCATAAAATTCTCCCAAAAAAGTGCCTTCCCCTATGGCCGCAGGTTTCGTTTGTTATGGAAAGCTGGCAGACCGGGGTATGCGTCATGCATCATGAATCGCCAAATTTCTCCAGACAGGGCTTGGCTTGGTGCCGGCTCCTCTGGAGAGGATTAACTTTAAGACGCTTCCCGTGGCGTTCAACGGCGGAAGTAGCGACCTCCGGCATCCTGCGCCTTGCCCTGCGGGTAAAGCCGCCGTGCTCCTTTCTGCAATTCTGTTGTATTGCGGAATTGCCCGCCTGCGTCTGCGGGGCGGCTTGCGCTTCGCGCTATTGGAGCATTTACACTTTTTAAAAGTAGAAACCCTCTAACTGAGAATTTTACTTTTTATAATTTCTCCCGCTTGCGAGCAGCCGATTTTTTTCATTCCCGCTTCCATTATATCGCCGGTGCGGTACCCTTCGGCCAGGGTCAGCTTTACCGCCCGCTCCACTTCTTCCGCTTCTTTCACAAGCCCGAAAGAATGGCGCAGCATCATTGCAGCGGAAAGAACGGTTGCCATGGGGTTGGCCATGTCCTGCCCGGCAATGTCCGGCGCGGAACCGTGAATAGGTTCATACAAAGCGTATTTTTCGCCAATGCTGGCCGAGGGCAGCATTCCTATGGAGCCTGAAACCACGGCGGCCTCGTCTGAAAGAATATCGCCAAACAGATTTGCGGTGAGAACCACATCGAAGCGGCCAGGCCCAAGAATCAGCTGCATGGCGGCATTGTCGATGTAAAGATGGCTGAGCTCCACATCCGGATAGTCTCCGGACACTTCAATCACCACCTCCCGCCATAGCCGCGAAACTTCAAGCACGTTGGCCTTGTCCACCGAACAGAGCTGTTTTCTGCGTTTTTGGGCCAGTTCAAACCCCAGGCGGGCGATGCGCTCCACTTCGTCTTCGCGGTAAATCATGTTGTTGAAAGCGGTGCGCAGGCCGTTTTCCCTGCCGCGTCCGGCGGGCTCGCCGAAATATACGTCACCTGTAAGTTCGCGCACAATCATCATGTCCACGCCGTTTTCAACCCGTTCCGGCTTCAGCGGGCAGCCTCCAAGAAGTTCTGGGTAAAGAAGAACCGGGCGCAGGTTGGCGAAAAGTCCAAGCTCTTTGCGTATGGCCAGCAAACCGGCTTCGGGCCTGGGGCCGCCCTGGTCCCATTTCGGGCCGCCCACGGCCCCCAAAAACACGGCATCGCTTTTTTTGCATTCAGCCAAAGTGGCCTGGGGCAGCGGATTTCCCGTGGCGTCAATCGCGGCGCCGCCAATCAGCGCCTCCGTATAGCTGAATTCGTGGCCGAATTTTTCGGCCACGGCGTCCATCACCCGCAAAGCCTGGGCAACAACCTCAGGGCCGATGCCGTCACCGGGCAAAACGCAGATATTTTTTTTCATAAATCAGTCCTAAAGCAGATTAATTTTAATATGCCCACTCCGGCGCATAGCAGCGGAAGTGAATGGCCTTCAGCACATTTTGCCTTGCCCTCCGGCAAATTTTCTGCCCTGCGGGGTTGCGCGCCTGTGCCTCTATGGCAAACAGCGCCACGCGCGGTCAGGGCCTGTTGCCGGAAATATACCCGTTCAAGGCTAAAACGTTCTAAGCCGGATTGAGCTTGTTTCTCACATAAGGAATCAGGCCCCCCTTCTGAACCAGGTTCTGAATGAACCCGGGGAG
>CAZDJL010000129.1:0-4524 GCA_964505745.1 uncultured Desulfovibrionaceae bacterium
CAGCACATGACCGCCAAAGCGGCGAACAGGCCCATCAGCTTACGTATCATAGCCATAACTCCTTAACGCGCGCTTACGCCGCTTCTTTATTTATAAACCCTCTACAGCCGGGAATTGAGGATTAATTGCCTACTTAAGCTCTTCAATCTTGATGACGGCAACCCCGTTGTTGACGGGAGCCCCTATCAGATACAATTTATAGGGCACATACATCTCTTCCAAAAATCCGCAATAGGGCATCAGCGTGTATACTCCCACCATGGCGTTTTTAATAACTTTCCCCTGCTCTGTGCGGATATCGTACCATGCCACCGTGGTTGCCATTCTATCGCCGGGTATAAACTCTCCCGTCACCACCCGGTCGTATTCCAGCTGGCCCAGCATATCGTCAATGGTATAACGCATCAGGCTCGCAAACCTGTAAGAAAGGGCGTAGTCAAGGCGCACAATCTTCCCTTCTTCGCTCTCCATGTCGTGAACCAGCAGGGCGCGCACCTCCCTCAGCTGGGCGGCGTTCAGGCCGTTCAATTCCCTGAGCGTGTCTTCACAGCTGTTTTCATAGCCCTCGGTAAAAGGGTGCAAAAGATTTTTGATCCATTCCGCGTTTATTTCCTGGGCGCACGCAACGCCCGCCCAGCACATGACCGCCAAAGCGGCGAACAGGCCCATCAGCTTACGTATCATAGCCACAACTCCTTATATATAATTACCGATAGTAGCAAACCTTGCCCCCTTGCGCCATAGCTTAAAGCCCGGCCCCTGCAAAACAGGTTCAGAAATCTTTCCCGGCTTTTTCCGCACAAACCAAGGCGGCATGAAAACAAACAACAAGAAGAACAACAAAGGAGGCTGCCCGCAAACGCTTATGCCGGCTGAGGCAATGAAAAAATCAACCCTATAAAAAAGGAAACATACAATGTTAAACAATAACAAAAAAAAGCAAACCCGGCGGGACGGCCCGCAGCGCAAGTCCGCCGCGGAAGCGCTTTACCCCGACCAGTACAAAAACACGGAAAATCCGCTGAACCCGGTTCTTCAACGCGGAGAGGAAGAGCACAAAAAAAAGGTTGCCTACTATCAGAACCTGCTTGGAAGAAACCTTACCGGAGCGGAAGTGCTTTACCCGGACAACATTAAAAACAGCCGCGGCGAAGCGGTTACCCCGTATGAGGAATGGGCCGCGCGGCAAAAACAGACGCCGCAATTTACTAAACCCGTTCAAACCCGCCAGACGGCCCGGAATGAAGCGCCCTTAAACAGCTGGCGTCAACAACAGGCAAACAGGCAAGGGCCGTTGTACGCCCAGGCGAACGCCACCGCAACAGACGCCGCCCCAGGGCAGCGGCCCCAGCTTAACGAACACGGCTATTACAGACCCGGCGCGGAGGAATTTGCCCACATCGACCGCGGGCCGGGCGCAGCCCGGGGATACCGCAACCGCAACCCCGGCAACGTCAGAAGGGATGGGAACTCCCAATGGGATGGCATGGAGGGCGTTGACGAGCGGGATTTTATCATATTTGAAAACGATCACTACGGCATCCGGGCGCTGGCCCGGAATATGAACACCCAGTTTCAACGCGGGCAATATAATACTATTCGGGGTTTGCTGAACCGGTATGCTCCTGCGACTGATAACAACAACACACAAGCGTATATCAACCATCTGGTGCAGCGTTTGGGCGTTTCCGCCGATGAAGAGCTTGACATGAACGACCCGGAGGTGCTCTCGGAGCTTGTTCCGGTGATTATCCGGCATGAAACGGGAAGCAACCCGTATACTGACGAGCAAATCCGCAACGCGGTGAGGGACGCGATGGACAGGCCATAGCGGGCTTTGCCCTGCCGCTGAACGGCCAATGTGAAAATGCAGCGATACATGCGCCCGCAGGCGCAAGCCCAGGCCCAGAGGCAGCCGCCTTCAGAGCATTTTGCTATTGAAATTATCTAAAAAGGCAAAATGCGCTACAGTCTTCCGGCTGCCTCACGCATTTTCGCAAGCCTGCCAAGCGCCTCATCCAAAGTTTCCTCGGAACGGGCGAAATGAAGCCGGATAAGGTGATTCACCGGCTCGCGGAAAAAGCTGGAGCCGGGCACGGCGGCCACGCCAACCGCGCGGATCATCCATTCGCAGAATTGCAGGTCCGTCCAGCCCTTGAAGCAGTTCATCTTCAGAAAATCGGAAATATCCACCATCACAAAATAGGAGCCTTGCGGCGTTGTGTGCTCCAGCCCCATATCATCGAGCCCGGCCAGAAAATGAGCCCGTTTCCGGGTGTAAAGCTCCCGGAGGTTGTCATAGTAAGACGCGGGAAAACGCAGGCCCACCACCGCCGCTTCCTGAAGCGGCGCAGGCGCGCCAATGGTCAGAAAATCGTGCACTTTTTTGGCGCACTCAATCACCGGTTCCGGGCCTATAAGGTAGCCAAGCCGCCAGCCCGTGATGGAATAGGTTTTTGAAAGGGAAGAACAGCAAATAACCCTGTCCCTCAGGCCGGGCAGGCTGGCCGCATAAACGTGCTGATATGGGGCGAACACAATGTGTTCGTAAACCTCGTCGGTAATTATGAATGCGTCATATTTTATGGCGAGGCCGCCAATGAACTCCAGCTCTTCGCGGGTGAACACCTTGCCGCAGGGGTTGGAAGGGTTGCAGATGATAATGGCCTTGACCCCCTGCCGGAACGCGTCTTCCAGCACGGTTTTGTCGAAGCAAAAATCCGGAGGAACCAGAGGCACGAATATGGGCTCCGCCCCGGAAAGGATGGCGTCGGTTCCATAGTTTTCATAAAATGGCGAGAATACAATCACCTTGTCGCCGGGGTTGCACACGGTCATCATGGCAACCATCATCGCCTCGGTTCCTCCGCAGGTAACAACTATCTCCGTGCCGGGGTTCACCTTGAAGCCATACGCCCGGCTCTGCTTTTCGGCCAGGGCTTCCCGGAAGTTGTCCGCCCCGAAGGTTACGGAATATTGGTGCGGGCCTTCCTTGGCTATTCTCGCAAGCGCGTCGGTAATTTCTTCAGGCGGGTCAAAGTCGGGGAAACCCTGGGAGAGGTTAATGGCGCCACTTTCATCAGATATGCGTGTCATTCTTCTGATTACGGAATCGGTGAATGTTTGCACGCGATGACTCAATTCGGGCATTCGTCTTCTCTTAAACTGAGGTTAAAGTTAAAATTGAATGTTCAAGCTGCTCCTGAACTCGTCCAGGTTCCCGATATCCAGCGACTGCATCAGCGCGGGAAGTTCACGGGCGATGTTGAAAACAGCATCCGGGCGCAGAAGATTGGCTGTTCCCACCTGCACGGCATGCGCGCCCACAAGAATAAATTCCAGCACATCCAAAGCGGAGCACACACCGCCAATTCCAATCACCGGAACTTTAACGGCATTGCACACCTGCCACACGCAGCGCAGGGCCACCGGCTTGACCGCCGGGCCGGACAGGCCGCCAATAATATTCGCAAGCCTTGGTTTGCGGGAAGCCACATCCACAGCCATTCCAGACAGGGTGTTGATGCATGAAATTACCTGGGCGCCGTTATCCTCCACAGCCTTCGCCATTTCCGCAAGATCTGTGACATTGGGGGAAAGCTTTACCATTACCAGCTTGTTCCCGGCGTTGTCCGCCACCGCGCGCGAAACTTCGGCAGCGGATTTTGGGCACTGCCCGAACAAGATGCCGCCCTCTTTAACATTGGGGCAGGAAATATTCACTTCAAGGCCCGCAACGCCTTCCACCCCGGCCAAAACAGAGGCGAGCTCCCCAAATTCTTCCGGGCTTTGGGCATATAAATTCACAAAAACAGGAACTTCACGCCAAGGCAGCTGCGGCAATATTTCAGTGATAAAATGTTCAACACCGGGGTTTTGCAGGCCAATTGCGTTCAACATGCCTGAAGGCGTTTCGGCGATGCGGGGAACCAGGTTTCCTTCCCGCGGGCACAGGGAAAGGCCCTTTACAACAATGCCGCCCAGGGCGGACAAATCGCCATATGGAGCGAACTCCAGCCCCGAACCAAAAGTGCCGGAGGCAGTCATTACCGGGTTCTTGAGTTCAAGCCCCGGCAAGTTCACTTGTGTATGTGGGATAACCGCCATAATCTCAACCCGGTATCAGGAAAGTTTTACTTCGTCCGCCCAGAAAACAGGCCCGTGCAAACAAACCTGCACCGGCCAATCCGGCTTTGGAACGCCTTTCAGGCCCGGCCCCGCGGGAACCGTGCAGCCAAGGCAGGCCCCGCTTCCGCAGGCCATTTGAGTTTCAAGCGAAAGCTGGGCGCGCGCGCCGGAGGCAATTGCCTCTTTCTGGACATATTGTAAAAAAGGCTTTGGCCCGCAAGCCAAAACCAGGCCGTTCATTTTGGCAAACTTTTTTATTTGCCCGCTTAGCCGGGCGAGAAACGCCATCAGGTCATCTCTTCCCTGCTCAAAATGTGCGAATTTTTGGACTTCTGCCGGAAAATCGGCCCAAGGGTAGCAATCCAGCCCGGCCCGGTGCCCGAACTCAAGCTGCAA
>CAZDJL010000130.1:0-4517 GCA_964505745.1 uncultured Desulfovibrionaceae bacterium
TTCGCTTATCGTCTTGTTTCCAGAAACAACCAGAAGAACCAGAAAAGCGAGGCCACCCAGCAAAAAGCTGATTAGCACTCGCGTCAGACGCACCCACGCTTTTGGCTTCAGAGTGCGGACTTCTTCGGTGGTTTTTCGCGGGGGAGGGGTCGGCGGCATATTGAACTCCTGATTTTTGCGTGCCAGTGCGCTTTTTCGTTCCAACGCGCACACTCATAAGGCATATTAATCCCAATCGCTTTTCAAGGCAAGAAAAGTCCGAAAACAAACGTGGGCACCTTAAACAACTGCGCCAATCAACAAATTGTCACAGTGAATGGCCTCAAGGTACGGCTCGTTGGAGCTCATCAGATCGGCAAGCTTCCTTCCCTTGATTTGCTGTAGCTCCCGGGAATTATAGTTGCTGAGCCCCACTCCTACCATGTCTCCGTCCCGGGTCAGCACCCGGACCAGGTCGCCCGAATGAAAATCTCCTTCCACTTCAATTATTCCGGCGGGCAGAAGGCTGGTTCCCCCTTCGCGCAAAGCCTTCGCCGCCCCGGAATCAACGATTATTTGCCCATAAACGTTCTGGTTGTAGGCCATCCAAAATTTACGGCGGGAAATTCCCCTTACATTTGCCCGAACCCAGGTTCCCACAAGTTCGCCTTCAAAAGCCCTGATCAAAATTTCCTTTTCCTTGCCGGGCAGAATCATGGTAGGCACGCCAAGCTGGGACGCCCTGCGCGCCGCAAGCAGCTTTGAATACATGCCCCCGGTGCCGACGCTGCTTTTGCCGCCGCAAAGCTCGTCCAGATCGAGGCTGTGCACATCCTCCACGCAGGGCATAATCTTGCAATCCCGGTTTTTCTGCGGGTTGTCGTCAAGCACTCCCCCAACCGTGGTCAGATTCACAAACAAATCCGCCTCAACCAGATTGAGCAGGAGGCTCCCCAGGGTGTCATTATCTCCAAATTTCAGAAGTTCCTGCACCGCCACAGTGTCGTTTTCGTTAATAACAGGAATCACTCCCCAGGAAAGCAGCTGGGTGAAAGTGTTGCGCGCAATCAAAAAACGCTGCCTGTCGCCCAGATCCACGCGGGTAAGCAGAACTTGGGCCGAAATGATTTCGTGCGCGTCAAAAAGTTGATCATAAGTATGCATCAGGCGGCTTTGCCCAATAGCCGAAGCAGCCTGCTTGCCCGGAACCCCCTCAATGCTTGCGCCCGATTCTCTTAACACCGCCCGGCCCGCCGCGACTGCGCCCGAAGAAACCAGCACCGCATTTATGCCTTTTCTATGCAGAAAAGCCAGCTGAGACACCAGGTTTTTAATCACATTAAGGTCCAGCCCGTGTTCATCGGTGAGCACCGCACTGCCCACTTTAACCACCACGCAACGGGCCTGTTTCATCACTTCCAGTCTTTCGCTCTGCCAATCCATAGCCGCTCCGCCACCTATTCCTTGGTCCAAATCACTTCGATGCCGGAATAATCCTCGTCATCCAGAAGCTCGTCCTCCTCCTCACCCTCGGGCGAAGAGGCTGCCTCTCCAAACAACTCTTCCGCTGTGCGCGGACGGACAAAGGCCTCGCTCACCGGGAGACTGTTGTTAAGGCTCCACATGGCGTTCTTGAGCTCTTCCAGGCCCTCCGTCATTCCATCGCTGTTCAGCGCGGAAATGAAAAAGACATTGCGTCTTTCCTTTGCAGCAACAGCCTTCAGCTCTGCCAAAAATTCTTCATCAAGCAGGTCCGTCTTGTTCACCACTTCTATTTGCTTGCGTTCGGCCAGCCTTGGTTCAAACAGCGCGAGTTCCTCGTTGATCATCTCAAAACCGGCCCAGGGATCGTCCAGGCTGATGTCCTCTGCGCTCAGAATAAGCACCAGGAAGCGGGTGCGCTCCAGGTGCCTGAGGAATCTGTGCCCCAGCCCCAGCCCGGCATGCGCGCCTTCAATCAGGCCAGGAATGTCGGCTATGACCAGCCTGTGCTCATAATCGTCATTGTCAAGCATCACGCCCAAATTTGGAGTAAGGGTGGTGAAAGGGTACGGAGCTATTTTCGGCCTGGCGGCGGAAACCTTTGAAATAAAGGTCGATTTCCCGGCATTGGGAAGCCCCAAAAGCCCGGCATCGGCCAATATTTTAAGCTCCAGCCTGAGAGTGAGTTCCTCGCCCGGTTCCCCGGGCTGGGCAAATTTCGGGGCCTGCATGGTGGACGACTTGAAGTGCTCGTTCCCCTTGCCCCCCTGCCCCCCCTTGGCAATCACCTTGCAGTAGTCAAAACTGTTGAGGTCGGCAACCAGACGCTCGCCTTCCGGCGTAACCGCATAAACCAGCGTGCCCAGCGGAAGCTCCAGCACCACGTCACTGCCGTCCCTTCCGTGCATCTGGCTGCCCTGGCCCGGCTGCCCGTTCTCCGCTTCGTAACGCCTTTTCAGGCGGAAGTCGTAAAGCGAAAGCAGCCTCTCCGAGGTCTTCACAATCACGTTTCCGCCAGTACCCCCATCGCCGCCATTCGGCCCGCCACGGGGAATAAACTTCTCGCGCCGGAAAGACACGCAGCCGGAGCCGCCCTTTCCAGATTTTACAGAGATATGCGCTTCATCTACAAATCGCATTGAAAAACCCATTTTTTTATGCGGGCAACAGCCTTTTGCAGAAGGCTTTTCCACCCGCCCTTTTCCCCTGCGGTTGTCCCCGGGAAAAAGGTGATATTTTGAACCCCGCGCCCGCTATCAATCAGGCAAAGAAAAAAAGGCGAAAGAAGCATCCGCCTCTTCCGCCTTTAAAATCTCTACGCTGCCAGAAACTAGGCTTCCTGGGGAAGCACATGCACTCTGGTAAGGCTTCTTGTCTTGCGGACGTACTTTTCGTACTTGACCACACCATCGCAGGTTGCGTAAATGGTGAAGTCCCGGCCCAAGCCCACGCCGTCACCTGGGTGGATCTTGGTTCCCAGCTGACGAACCAGAATGCTGCCGGCGGAAACAGCCTGCCCGCCAAAAATTTTCACACCGCGGCGTTGACCCTTACTGTCGCGACCGTTGCGGGTAGACCCGCCTGCCTTCTTATGTGCCATGACTTATATCTCCTTACGCCACAATGGATTTAATTCTGATAGTGGTGTAATCCTGACGGTGACCCTGCTTGCTGCGGGAGTCTTTACGTCTGCGCTTTTTGAAAACGATAATTTTTTCTCCACGAAAATGGTCTACTACTTCCGCAGTAACCTTGGCGCCTGAAACATAAGGGGCTCCCACGGAGAAACTGGAACCGCCAACCATCAGCACCTTGTCAATGCTTACTTCACTGCCTGTATCTGCTGCCAGCTTGTCCACCCTGAAGGTTTTGCCTTCAGACACACAAAGCTGTTTACCACCTGTTTCAATAATAGCGTACATTTTACAAATCCTCCAATGAACGGATTTGGACATTTACATCCTTTCAAAGAGTTCGTCAAGCTGTTTTCAAAAAAAATCCGGCCGGAAGAGCTACAAATTTTTATAATACCACTCCGCCGACAGCGACAACCCCTGCGCCACGTCATACTCGGGGCTGTAGCCAAGCATGCGGGAAGCCTTGTTGATGTCCGCCTGGGAATGGCGCACATCGCCTTCGCGGAACGGGCCGTATTCCGGCTCTACACCCATCACTTCAGGGCGGAAAATGGCAACCTCGGAACGCAGGGCGTAAAACAGTTCATTCAGGCTAATGCGCTCGCCCACCGCAACGTTGTATATTTCATTTTTAGAGCTGTCTGCGGCGCAGGCGGCCAGAATATTGGCCTGCACGCAATTGTCTATGTAGCAGAAATCGCGGGTGGTTTCACCATCGCCGTTTATCAGGATTTTTTCCCCTTTCAGCAGGGCGGAAAACCATAACGGAATCACCGCCGCATATGCCCCGCAAGGATCCTGGCGCTGGCCGAAAACATTGAAATAGCGAAGGCCTATGCTTTTGAAGCCGTAGCAGGAGGCAAACACCTCCCCATAAAGCTCGTTCACATATTTGGTGAGGGCGTAGGGCGAAAGAGGCCTGCCTATTTTATCTTCCCGCTTTGGCAGGGTGGGCTCGTCGCCATAGGTTGAAGACGAAGCCGCGTAAACGAACCCGGCAACCCCGGCGTCACGCGCGGCCACCAGCATATTCAGATGCCCCGTGATATTGCAATCATTGGAAAGCTGGGGCTCGGCGATGGAGCGGGGCACAGAACCCAGGGCCGCCTGATGAAGCACATAATTCACCCCGTCACAGGCCTTGGCGCAGCATGCCGGATCGCGCACATCCCCGCGGATGAACGTGAAATTATTCCACCGCTCCGGCCCCACATTGTCCCGCACCATGTCCAGATTATACTGATATCCGGCCATAAAATTGTCGAGGCCCACCACTTTCTGGTCAAGCTGCAACAAGGTTTCCAGAAGATTGGACCCGATAAAGCCGGCAACCCCGGTGATCAGCCAGGTTTTCGGCTCTTCCTGAAGTTTTTTGCACAATTTGCTGTATCTGGACATTTTGAACTCCTTCACATTTCG
>CAZDJL010000131.1:0-4513 GCA_964505745.1 uncultured Desulfovibrionaceae bacterium
TTACATTTTTGCGGCAACCGTCCCCACCCGGGCCTCAAAAGCCTGGATAGTCCGCTAGCCTAGCAAAAAAACTTGTTGTTTACGCTGAGAGATTATTACATGACAGAGTTAAGCCTTGAGTACAACATGGGAAAAGTACTAGGTTTTCCTTGGTATCACAGGGGCAATCTATTTTCTTGCTTTATTTCTCGGAAGATATGTCGATGTAATATTTTCCAGGTATAACTGGAAAAACCTGAACCCAAAAGAAGTGTAAGCACACGAAAACTTCTCAAAGTAAAGATTTCAAACCTAAGGAAATCTACCAGAGAGGAATAACGCTCTCTTACTTTTCCATGTGATTGCAGATATCTTTTAAGCTTGGCAGGGACAAATTAAAAACATAGCCGCCAAATTTCATGAAATTCATTATTTATGGCGTACTTTGCCTGTTTTCAACTGCGAGCAAGTAATACATGCCATCAACTGCACACAGGAGGCACTACATCTCTGACGAAGTATGGGAAAACTTAAGCCGCCTTTGCCTGGACGGGAAAGGAGCTGAGGAGGCTTCACTCATTACGACCGCCGCCTTATAATTGCATTTTTTGGGATTATACGCGCAGACAGGCAAGCCAGTATGCGCGCAGTGGAATCATCTTAGCGGAACCGGATTATTCTACAGGAAAAATCAGTACGGCGCGAAGTGTTTCTTCATCATATTCCGCTCAATTAAAAAATCCCCGGAGGTATGCTTTAAAGAAATTTGAAATTTTATCTAACAAGAAAATCACGTAATATAATTATGTTATATAAGTAATGACTGCCAATACTGCTTTTATGGCGGTTGACAAACTTTAACTCTTTTGACATTTTCTAGACTATTGAAAGCGCCCGCCGGGCTTAATAGGGAATCCCGTTGAAGTCGGGAGCGGACCCGCCGCCGTAAGCCAAGGTTAATGCTTCTTTTCCATGTGCAGCCACTGGGGCGTTCTCCCCGGGAAGGCCGAAAAGAATGCTGGCAAGCCGGAAGACCTGCTTTCTCTGCCGCCCTGAGGGCGAGCCTTATGCAACGGGTTTTTGCACCAAGGCTGTCAAGAGGATAAATGCGTTTCCTCCCCTGTTTTGCCCGTCGACAGGGGATTTCTTATTCCAAATCCAGGTCATTTTAGCGAGATTATTCATCATGTTGCATGCAATCACAAAAAGAGACGGTTCTTCCGTCCAGTTCGACTCTTCCAAAATACTGAACGCCGTGAACAAGGCCAACAAAGCTGTGGGCGAGGAGGAAATGACCCCCACCGACTTGTTGTTCGTTACTGAAAAGGTGTGCAAAATCCTTGAGGAAAAAGGGCTCAGCCATGTTGAAGAAATTCAGGATGTGGTTGAAGAAACTCTCATCCGGTACGGATACGCCCGAACAGCCAAGGCCTACATCCTTTACCGCGCAGAGCATACCAAGATCAGAAATGCCGAAACTTACCTCATGGACATTTACAAGACCCTCACCTGGTCTGACGCGATCGATGAAGACATCATGCGCGAGAATGCAAACATTGACTGCAATACGGCCATGGGCACCATGCTCAAGTACGGTTCGGAGGGCTCCAAGTTTTTCATAAACAACCATATCCTGCCCAAAGACGCTTCTGCCGCGCACAGCAATGGCGACATTCACATTCACGATAAAGATTTTTACATGCTGACTGAAACCTGCTGCCAGATTGACCTGATCCAGCTTTTCAAGAACGGCTTTTCAACCGGGCACGGGTATTTGAGGGAGCCCAACTCCATTGAAAGCTACTCGGCACTGGCCTGCATCGCCATTCAGGCCAACCAGAATGAAATGCACGGCGGGCAAAGTGTTCCCAATTTTGATTACGCCATGGCCGAAGGCGTGACCAAAACCTACAGAAAAGAATATCAGAAGGCCTTTTCCTCATACCTGCAAATTATGGAAAAATGCAGCAAGGAAGAAGCCAGAACAAAAGCCGGGCAAATCATTTCCGGCCTTAAATCCGATCTGCGCATTGCCAACGCAGGGCAAATTTCCAAAGAACTTGCCGGCTCCGTTGAGGAAGCGCAGAAGGAGCTTGTTCGCAACGCCCATGAATACGCTGCCTCTGAAGCCTGTTCGGCAACAGACAGGCGCACCTATCAGGCTATGGAAGCCTTCATTCACAACCTGAACACCATGAATTCACGGGCCGGCGCGCAGGTGCCGTTCAGTTCCATAAATTACGGCACCGACACCTCGCCCGAAGGCCGCATGGTGATGGAGAATCTGCTCAAGGCCACTCAGGCCGGGCTTGGCAGCGGGGAAACCTCCATATTCCCGGTGCAGATTTTCAAAGTAAAGTCCGGGGTAAGCTTTAACCCGGGCGACCCGAATTATGACCTGTTCCAGCTTGCCATGCGCACATCCGCAATGCGCCTGTTTCCCAACTTCAGCTTTCTGGACGCGCCGTTCAACCTGCAATATTACAAACCGGGCGATTATAACTCCGAGGTGGCCTACATGGGGTGCCGCACCAGAGTAATGGCGAACATAAACGACCCGGGCCGGGAAATAACCTGCGGCAGGGGCAACCTGAGCTTCACATCAATAAACCTGCCCAGGCTGGGCCTGGAAGCTGAAACCGACATAGAGAAATTTTTCAGCCTTCTGGACGACAGAATAGACCTGGTATTCAGACAGTTGATGCACCGCTTCAAAATTCAGAGCTCAAAAAAGGTAAAAAACTATCCGTTTCTTATGGGCCAGGGCATCTGGCTTGATTCCGGCAGCCTGTGCCGGGACGACTCCATAGCCGAGATACTTAAACACGGCACCTTGACCATGGGCTTCATTGGCCTGGCCGAAACCCTGAAGGCGCTGACCGGCAAACACCACGGCGAAGACGCCAAGGCCCAGGAACTTGGCCTGCAAATCATTTCGCACATGCGCAAACGCGTTGACGATGAAGCCAAAAAAACTAAACTGAATTTCACGCTGATAGCTACCCCGGCCGAAGGATTAAGCGGACGCTTCATTGCGATGGACAAGAGAAAGTACGGCAGCCTTCCCGGCATCACCGACAAAGAGTATTATACCAATTCTTTCCACATTCCTGTTTATTATCCGATTAAGGCCTTCAAAAAAATCCAGCTGGAAGCGCCCTATCACGCGCTCACCAATGCCGGGCACATCACCTATGTGGAGCTTGATGGAGATACCAGCAAAAACCCCGAGGCTTTTGAAGCCATCATCAGATATATGCAGGAGCAAGGAGTGGGCTATGGTTCAATAAACCACCCCCTCGACCGCGACCCGGTGTGCGGCTATGTTGGCGTGATCAACGACGTTTGCCCGCGTTGCGGGCGCAGGGAAGGCGAAGGCTTGAGCCGGGAAGCCTGGAACCGATTGAAAAACACCTACCCAGACATTCCAAATTGGGAAAACTAAAGGAGACGCATATGAAAAAATGTGTGGAAAATAAGGACGCAGACAACAAAAAAATTGGCGAAAATGTGGGCTTTGAAAGAACCAGGCGCATCACCGGCTATCTTGTGGGCACAGTGGACAGATTCAATAACGCCAAGCGCGCGGAAGAGCAGGACAGAGTAAAACATGGAGCGTGAGCTTCCCAAGAAAGATATTGCCAGGCTCCGGGTCAACGGTATTGTGGAAGAATCCATAGCTGACGGCCCGGGGCTGCGCTATGTCATTTTTACCCAAGGCTGCCACCACAGATGCAAAGGCTGCCACAACCCCGGCACACACTGCCCCGAAGGCGGCTATTTGCTGAACACGGACGAGATAATCGCCCAGTTCAGCGAAAACCCCCTGCTTTCAGGCATCACCTTTTCAGGGGGCGAACCTTTTTTGCAACCCGCTCCCCTGTGTGAAATAGCAGAACAAGTGCGAAATCTTGGAAAAACAGTGGTAACCTACACCGGTTATGTTCATGAGCAGCTTCTTGACATAAGCCGGCACGACCATGACGTTTCCAGGCTGCTGAAGCTTACGGATATTCTTATTGACGGACCGTTTATAGAAGGGTTGCGCAGCCTGGAACTGCTGTACCGGGGCAGCTCAAATCAGAGAATCCTGGCCTTGCGGAACGGCAAGGTTATGGATCCGGGCGGCGACAAGAGGCAGCCTGAAATAATTTCCCAAAGTTCTTTAAAACCTTTCCCACCTGAAATGCCCTGTAAAGGCTTCCTGTAAAATTACCGCCGCGAAATGGATTCGGCGCGGCTCACCCCCGCTGCAAAACGGTGATTTCAACGCAGAAACGCTCTAAATATCAATTTGACAAACATGGCGCAGCAGGTTGCGGCCGATATTTGTGCGCGCCGCGTACATGCCCACTTTCATGTACATGTTCGCTGTGCAGAAACCCGGAGCGCTGGTATTTGTGCGCGCCGCGTACATGCCCACACCCAAAACCCGGACAAGCGGAATAAGCGCATGGCCCGTTGCCGCCAAGACGGCCCGTGAATGAAAAACCGCGAAAGGGTTCTGTTCCCGTTTTTTACAAGCGCAGCCTGT
>CAZDJL010000132.1:0-4509 GCA_964505745.1 uncultured Desulfovibrionaceae bacterium
AGCGGAGAACTTGATCTTTTCCCCCCTTTGAGCCGGGAAATAGTTGATTTCGTTGTTCAAGTCTTCAAGCAGCACGGTCAGGTGATTCTGGGGAAAGTAAATTTCAAGATCGCTGCTCAAGGCGAGAGCCAGCCCTTCCGGGGTGGGAGTGAACTTGCGTTTGAATTCAATGCCCAAATAGGTCATGAACGACTCAAGCACCTGAATATGATAATAGGCGCGCACGGGCAGGCTGAAGTTTTTGGAGGCTTCCACCCCAAAGGCGGGTTTGCCGTTGGTGCTGGCGAAGTAGGTGAGGGTTTTTTCCATTTCATGGTCGCCCAGCGCGGTGTGGGTATTCTTCAGGTGATATTTGTGGGTGGGTTCAAGCAGTTGCAGATTGGTGCGGCCAAGCACATTTTTTGCAATCTGCTCCATGTTTCCGAAAGTGCCGCACCTGATATTGGCCTGGTCTATAATTACACTTTGCCCCCAGCGTTTGGGGTTGCGCATGGTGTCTTCCCAGTCCGGGCGGTAAAACCCGCTGCCGTCATGCATGTTTAAGATGGCGTCTACCTGGGGCATAAGCAGCAGCGATTTTATTTTGGTAACAGTATTGTATTCCGGGTCCTGGGGTGAAAGCGCCGCGAATTTGCGGTTCATGTCTCCGTTCGGGCCGCGGTCGCGCAGGACGATGCTGTTGAAGTTCAGGTTGGGCACAACAATCAGCCGGCCTTTGGTTATTTCGTAATGGGTCACCAATAGTGAGGCGGCGGAAAATGCGCCCGGTTCATCACCCTGAATTCCGCCTACTACAAAAAGGGTTGGCCCGCCGCCGGGGCCAAGCACATGCAGGCTGAAATCAAGCGGACCGCGTTCTGCATTATTGTATGGAATGAACGGGCCTGATTCATGCTGTTCTTTGTTGTCGCCGGAAGGGGTTTTTTCTGCTTCAAATATGCGGGAGAAAAGATTCTCTGAAAACAGGCCGTCGCTGGCTGGAGAGGTGGCGTTTTCGCCTGAAGATTGATGAGGGGCGCGAAAGCTGGCATAAAACAGCAGAAATGAAATCGCACCCAAAACAATGAAACCCGCCAAAGCTGGAAAAAGCCGGGGGAATTTTGGGAATAGGGAAAAAAGGCTCAAGAGGTCTTTTTTGCTATTCATATTTCATCTACATGTTATATACTTGGCATTGCTTTGACGGCATTTTCACAATCGATAACGGACGCATCTTTAAGATATACTAATACCAGGGCTAATTCAAGAGGCTTGTAATGGCTTTTCTTTTCCGTTAAAAATAAAAATTGTTTAGAGATAACAAGATGCAATTGAATATGAAATTCTCACTTCCCCTTACTGCCAAATACCGTCCTCAGCTGTTTTCCGAGGTGGCGGGCCAGGCCGCGACCAAGGCGATTTTGTCGCGCGCGGCTTCGGAAGGAAAGGTGGCTCCGGCCTATCTTTTCTCCGGCACCAGGGGGGTTGGCAAAACCACAATTGCCCGCATTTTCGCCAAAGCGCTTAACTGCGAGCGGGGGCCGGGGCCCGAGCCCTGCAACGAGTGTGAAAGCTGCCGTCAGATCACACAGGGAATAGCCGTTGACGTTCAGGAAATTGACGGGGCCTCCAACCGCGGCATTGATGACGCCAAGCGCCTTAAGGAAGATATCGGCTATGCGCCCCTTGAAGGGCGGTTCAAGATATTTATTATCGACGAAGCCCACATGCTCACGCGCGAGGCCTTCAACGCCTTGCTGAAAACGCTTGAAGAGCCGCCCGCCCGGGTCACGTTCATTCTCGCCACCACAGAGCCGCATAAATTTCCAGCCACCATCATCAGCCGGTGCCAGCATTTTACCTTCAAGCAGCTTTCACCCCAGGAACTGAAAGCTCATTTGGGCAGTGTGCTTTCCCGCGAGGGAATTGAATATGACGATGAGGCCGCAAACCTTCTGGCCCGCCGCGCGGCGGGCAGCGTGCGCGATGGAATGTCGCTTCTGGGGCAGGTGCTCGCCCTTGGCCAGGGGCGCTTGAGCGTTTCCGACGTGCAAAATGTGCTTGGCCTGGCCGGGCAGGATGTTTTTTTTCAGATTATTGACGCCACGGTCAGGCAGGATCCTTTGCTGGCGGCAAGAGTAGTGGAAGAACTGCTGGGTAGGGGAGTGGACATGGGATTTTTTCTGCGCGAGCTGACCCTGCTCTGGCGCAATTTGTTCATGCTCCGCCAGGCGGGTGAAAAAGCGTTTGCCCTTTTGAATCTCAGCCAGGAGGAAGGCGCGGTCTGGCTTGAGGCGGCAAACAGCCTCCCCGTGGCGCACATTCATGCCAACTGGCAGCTTACCCTGGAAGGGCAGCGCCGCGTTCTGCAAAGCCTGGAACCGGGGCAAGCCCTGGAGCTTCTGCTTTTGAACATTGCCATGCTGCCAAATTTGATTCCTGTGTCGGGCATCCCTGGCTTCGTTCCTGCTTCCGGAGGAAGTTCCCCCTCCGGCCCGGGTGAAGAAAAGGCCGGGCAAGGCAGTGGAAAAGCCGCCTCCCCGGTTTCGCAGGGGGCAGCCTCCGGGGCTGCTGGGGCAGTTCCCGTTGAGCCTTCTGCTGGTTTTAAAGGCCCGGCTCAAAAAAAAACGCCTGAATCCGTAGCGCCTGGGGCGGCCCTGCCTCCTGATAATCCGGGTAAAAAAGCTGCGAACTCTCACGGGGGCAATGCCGCTATTGGCCAAAATCCGCCAGACAAGCTGCTTTTCCAGATGGACAGTTCCTTGGATGACAATGCCTGGCAGGGGGCTTACGGTAATTTGTCTGGTTCTGAATTTTCCGATGCCGATATGGTTTTTGCGGCGGACGGAGAGTTTTCCGGGCCGGACGATGACGAACTGTTCGGAGCGGCGCACCCTTCAGGCCTTCCCGG
Organism: uncultured Desulfovibrionaceae bacterium; assembly: GCA_964505745.1. Classification (GTDB taxonomy): domain Bacteria; phylum Desulfobacterota; class Desulfovibrionia; order Desulfovibrionales; family Desulfovibrionaceae; genus RGIG1962. The sequence continues at coordinate 2,891 of CAZDJL010000132.1, forward strand.
GCAGGGAGCCATGCCTGAAAAACGGGGCCGGAGCAAACTTTCCACACCGGACGGGTTTGCCTCTCTTACCGCAACGGGTGATAGTAGAGGCGAAGAGAACCCGCCTGCGGAAGCGCATGTGCAGCTCGCGGTGGAGGAAGATATTTTTTCAGATTCGCTGGCGGTGATGCAGTGGGAAAAATTTATCGGTTTTTGCCAGGCCCGGCGAAGCGAGAAAAAAGCTTTGACAACCGGAGACCCCGGCGAGCTTGCAACGGGGAGTGAAAGCCTGCCCTCGTCCTCTCTTTCCGCTGGCGGTGATGAGGCGGTCGATGCGCTTGTTGACGAATTCGGGACGGCCGGGGAGGATGCGGAAGACGCCGCGCCCGTAAGCGGCGGCGGTGAAGGGAATATAGAAACCGAGGGCGCTTCCGGCTCCGCTTCCACCGTCAATCCGGCCCTTTTGAACAAAGGCAGGGGGGCGATTCAGGGAAGCAGGCTTGTTATTGAATGCCCCAGCGATACTTCTTTCGAACACCTTTGCAGCATAGAACAGCGGAGCGCGCTTTCCCGGCTTGCCGGGGAATTTTGCGGGCGGGAGCTTGCCGTTGAAATTCTGCCTCCGCGGTTCAAAGCCAAAACCAGAGGCGATTTGAGGAAGGAGGCGCAGGAGCACCCCGTGGTGCTGCTTCTCAAGGAAAAAATGGGCGCATATCTTCTTGATTGCCTGCCCGAAAATGAATAGGATTGAAAAACAAGGACTGAACGGGACAGGTGTGGATATGAACAATATTGGCGATATTTTGAAGCAGGCCCAGGAAATGCAGGGTAAAATCGCCCAGATTCAGGATGAGCTTGGGCGCAAGGAAGTGGAGGCAAGCAGCGGTGGCGGCATGGTCACTGTGGTGGCCAACGGGCGTCAGGAAATAGTTCGGGTAAAAATAGAACCGGCCGTATTTGAAAACCCCGATCGGGAAATGCTGGAGGATTTGTTTGCCGCTGCGGCGAATGCGGCCCTAACACAGTCGAAAACAATGCTGGAGTCGGAAATGGCGAAACTTGCCGGGGGTTTTAACATTCCCGGCCTGTTTGGCGGTCAGGGCGGGTTCGGCTCTTAGGCGCGGACGTTTTTTTATGAATAAGCTTCCCGCTCCTTTGCAGCATCTGGTAAGTCATTTTTCCCGCCTGCCCGGCCTGGGGCCAAAGTCGGCTTTGCGGTGCGCCCTGGCCCTGCTTAAATGGCCCGAGCACGAAGCCCTGGCTTTTGGGCAGGGGCTGTGCCGTTTGCATTCCGAACTCGCCATTTGCGAGCGCTGCGGCAGCCTGGCCGCGGCCAGCCCGTGCCATATATGCTCCGACCCCGCGCGTGCGCGCGACATCCTTTGCCTGGTTTCGGAATGGGACAGTCTTCTGGTTATGGAGGAAGGCGGATTTTACAAGGGCCAATATATGGTTTTGGGCGGGCTTATTTCGCCTTTGGACAATGTGCACCCGGAGGCGCTTGATCTTGATTTGTTGCGCAAACGGCTTTTTGAGCATGAGGTGCGGGAAGTGGTTCTGGCTTTGGGAGCCACAGTAGAGGCCGACACCACCGCGCAGTACATTAAGGACCTTGTCGGACGCGAATTTTCTGAAGTAAA